>MNWS01000017.1 GCA_001872685.1 Fidelibacterota bacterium CG1_02_48_14 | reverse complement strand
AGGGTAACTTTTCCGAACCAGGTAGAGGAAGGCTGCCGTGGTTACAATGACCACGTGATCAATGGCGGGATGATTCAGGAAAGTGTCCACTGAGAATGACAGCAGCTCGCGATCCGCTAACCGGATAAATTGCTTGGGTGAATCACCGCCCAGTCTCGTTCCGGACCCGGCAGCGACAATAACAGCCCAATTGGATCGGGATTTTTGGCTGCTTAAAATCACCGGGCTTCCTTGTTAAAAAGGGCGGTTAGGGACTGACATTGACAAGTGAGATTGAGAAAACTTCTGAGCATAGCGCTAAAAATATCCTAAATGCATCTTAAACAAACACTGATTTCCCTTTGGGTGCGCTGGTGGAGGTACAACTTCGGGTTTGAGTATGTTAATAAATTAATAAAATTAACTCACCATTAGAGATCAATTATTACAACACCTTACAGTTCGTTGCAAGAAATAATTTTGGTGGAATTGAATCAATAATTTCACGAACATTACGATCACAGCATGGAGCCCGGCATGAATTTTTCCAAACCGACACCCGTAGAATCTTACTTTCTTCAGCAGAGTGGCCAGAAGTTCATGTACGCGCCATCTGAAAGAATTCCCGTTGTTGAGGTTTCCAATTTTCCAGCCATGGGTCAGGTAACGGCACTCCGCTTTCTGGAATGGGTGCAGCAGAATCCTGAGGGTGTTATTTCACTGCCCACCGGCAAAACACCAGAGTATTTCATCCGATTCGTTGAGTATTACCTCAAAAACTGGCATCTACCCAAGGTCCGGGAACTGCTCACCAGGGTTGGAATTGATGCATCCCAAAAACCGCAAATGGGTGGGTTGCAATTTGTTCAGATCGACGAATTCTTCCCCATCATGCCTACTCAGCACAACAGTTTTTACGATTATGTTCAAAAATATTATCTCCAAAATTTTGGGATTCCGGCAGATCGCGCCCAATTAATTGATGCGACAAAATTGGCTTATCCGGGTGGTAAATCATTTCAGGAAATCTGGCCGGAATTGCATGTGGATTTGAGTTTGAGGGTGCGTCAACCCAAATCACGCCTGGAGCGTCTGCAAAAAGACGCCATCGAGGTGGTGGATCAGTTTTGCACCGACTACGAAGCGCAGATTCAATCCAAAGGGGGGATCGGATTTTTTCTGGGTGGCATTGGTCCTGATGGCCACATCGCGTTTAATGTCCGGGGTTCGGATTATTTCTCCACCACACGATTAATGCCAACCAATTTTGAAACGCAGGCGGCAGCGGCGACGGATTTGGGAGGGATTGAGATTGCGAAAAACCGACTGGTGATCACCATCGGCTTGCAAACCATTGCGTTCAATCCGGATGCGGTGGCGATCATTTTCGCTGCCGGCGAGGCCAAAGCCCAGATTGTTGCGGATGCCGTCCAACTGCCAGCCGCCAATACGCGACCCGGCGCTCTGCTCCAGCGCTTGAAAAACGCCCGATTCTACATTACCAGTGGTGCGGCGCTGGGTCTGGATGCGCGCCGACAGGTGACATTAAAAGCAAAGGAGACGCTTGAAGAGGCTGACATTCAGCGGGAAATCATTGACTTGTCGCTCCGGACAGGGACGCGTCTTTCCGACCTGACAGACAGTCTGGCAAAAGCCGATCCGTTAGCCAGTATCGTTCTTGAAAAAACGGGAAAATCGGTGAGTGAATTAGTTTCGGAAACCCAAGCCTGCATTCTCAAGAAGCTGGAGATCGGTCTGGGAGATTTGGAAGGCGAGACCTTTCTCCATACGGCACCGCATCATGACGACATTATGCTGGGCTATCTGGCGCATGTGGTTCATATCGTCCGGACACCGAAAAACAAACATCATTTTTCATACCTCACCAGCGGATTCAATGCGGTGACCAATGATTTCGTCCTTGACCGGTTGCAGAATGCGTTGGAGTTCATCGGCTCCGGGGAATACGAGCGTCTTTTAAGTGAAAATTATTTTAATCCCGATTTCAAACTGGGGTGGACCCGGGATGTTTACCACTATCTGGATGGTGTTGCGGCCCGAAGTCGGACCCTCCAAAATGAAGCCGCCGCCAGACGATTGCTGCGGATTCTTTTGGCGATTTACGAGTATGAAAGGCTGGAGACGCTGCCGAACCGGATAATGGAGTTACAGGCGTATTTTCACAACCAATATCCCGGGCAAAAGGACATCCCCCAGATCCAGAGTTTGAAGGGGCGTATACGGGAGTGGGAAGCTGATTTGGTCTGGGGACACTATGGGTTTGACACGGATTCGGTGCATCACATGCGTCTGGGATTTTACCAGGGCGATATTTTTACGGAAGAGCCCACGATTAGTCGCGATGTCATGCCCATCTTACGACTGATGGAAGAGGTGAAACCAACGGTGGTGACCTTAGCGCTGGACCCGGAAGCCAGCGGACCGGATACGCATTACAAAGTGCTCCAGGCGGTGGCGGAAGCACTTCGGCTGTACACCAGAAATCATCCGAAAGCCAAAATCAAGGTTTGGGGCTATCGTAATGTCTGGTACCGGTTTCATCCCAGTGACGCCAATATTTTTGTGCCGGTTTCATTGAATTCCATGTCGATTCTCCATGACACCTTCCACAATTGCTTTTCCAGTCAGACTGAAGCGCCTTTTCCCAGCTACGAGCACGACGGTCCATTTTCTGATCTGGCTCAGGCGATTCATGTTGAGCAGCATCAACGGTTGAAAATCAACCTGGGAAGCGATTTCTGGTATAACAACGATCATCCGAGACTACGGGCGGCGCATGGTGTATTGTTTTTGAAAGAGATGGAGCTGGAGGATTTTTATACCCGTGCCAGGGCACTGCGTGATGTGACAGAGCGGGTGGCGGAGTAGGGCTGAGATTTGAGCTTTGAGCTTTGAGCTTGGAGCTTTGACATTCGTCATTCGTCATTCGACACAAAAACCTAATCGCAAATAATGGGCTTCCTCTCCCCCGGGGGCAGCAATTGTTCCACCCCTCCGGGGTTATTGTTGAAATCCGGATTATCCGTAATGACCTGTCACACCGGAGCTTGTTTTTTTTAGCGTCGAAACGCAGGGGAGACGCAAACGACGGCGCTTCAGCGAGTACCCCGCCTGCGGGTATTGTCATCATTTTCCGGGTGTCCTTCGACTCCGCTCAGGAAGACACCCGATCTGCTCCATTAGACTTGGTACGTGGAAAAAATGAATAGATTAAGAACAATGAAAGATGCCCCGAAAGAACTCCCGAGATTGAATAAGTCTAAGACGTGCTCAAGGTTTAAAACCTTCTTCCTGATGAAGACCCAATCCCGGTTGTGGCAAAAACTAGATAGTAATTTTGTCCACGCTCTCTTTTCTAAGATAAGTAACATGGAGCAAGTTAAAACCACAGTTGAGTACTCCAGGGCATCCATACCACTTAA
>MNWS01000048.1 GCA_001872685.1 Fidelibacterota bacterium CG1_02_48_14 | reverse complement strand
ACCACGAATTCCACGAAAGGCACGAATTAAAGCGAAAGGCTAGAAGCAGCCAGCTAATCGTCCGTTGATGAAACCCTATCTACCAGCTACTATCTACTTACCCCATTCTTAATCCACGAATAAAACCCCCAAAGGGACTCCTTCGGAGGAAAACCACTAAGTTTGAAAAAAAGGCAGAAGCAAGACGGTCCCAATCCCTGACTACCAGCTACTATCTACTTATCCCTTGACTGAACCACGAATTCGTGGACAAAATGGTTTTGCAATGCCTTTTTACACCACACCAAACATTAATGGTTCCGATAATGGTTCCGGTTCGGAGTTTCCATATTGCCTGTGCAAGCGTCCGTACCAGGGGCCGAATGATTTATCATTCAAATAACCAATATCTTTCAATCGAATGAGCATGGTTTGGTAGCTCACCCTAAAATATCGCTTTAGGGTATAGAGTAGTTGTTCACCTTTGATCTGCTTGCGCTTCAAAATGTCCAAGACACGGTTTAATTCAGCTTGCGGGACCTGAATCGCCCCGGCAAAGGCATCTGCAAATATTTCCAGAAAATCCTTGCCGCGCCCGCGTCCGGCGTGTTTTGGATTTTCCTGGAATTCACCATCATGGGCTACAATATGTGCCAATTCGTGAAAAATGGAAAAGCGTTGACGCTCGGTTGGGAAGCTTGCGTTTGTATTGACCAGAATGGCAAAAACACCCTCCTGTCCATGCCGACCACTTAATCCCAACAATCCATCGCTCCCCAGATCCATCCCCGTGATGAATAGCCCTAAGGAACGGATAAGATTTACCGGATCGCTGATTGGGCTAGCCCCCAGGTTCCAATGCTTTCGAAGCTCATTGGCTACCCTGCGACCTTCCTCACCAACAATCCGCTTTGCGTCACTGGGTTTCCCTGACTTTTTTCCTGAAACCTCAGCCGCTTTTTTTGCGACTTGCAGGTATCGGTTATGGTATTCATCAATGGGCAGATCCAGCAGATGAATGTCGGGGTGCGCCTGGCATTCCTTTTCCAAATTTACATACCAGCTCTCGAATTTTTCCCGGATGGATGCTGTCAAATTATGGCCAAGATGATCACGGCAGAGGTATTCAAAATGGTTTTCTGGTTTGTGGATCGGATTTTTGCGCCGCTCATCTGCCAATTGTAGAATGGTAGTAACGGCGGTTCCCAGAGCCTCTGCCACAAGATAGAGGAAGTCAATGGTGACCTTTTGCGCCCCTGATTCTACCCTGGCAATGGTATCTCTTGATACCCCTACCGCTTTTCCTAATTCCACCTGGGACAATCCGGCGTCGACGCGCAATTGTTTCAGTGTTTCCTGAATCGCTATCATGTTTTTTTGCCCCTTTCAATCTCTGGCGGGCCGGGCTGGCAGACTGGATATCTGCTTAGATTGTTATCCCGGCTTCACCCTGCATGCTTACTGATTGATGACTTCGACTTCGGCTTCGACTTCATCTTCAGCTTCAGCGACACAGTTCAGAGATCAAAATTTCTGTGTATGATTCAATTATTTTTTTTTGATTTGTATCGTCGTTTTTCAATTCGATGCGCCCCTTGACCAGCAGAAACGCTATCGAAATTTATCGGTGCACCGGCAAACGGGTTTCCCGGGTCATCACCTGCAGGTTATTGCCTGGATTAAATGCCAGGCTTGTATTGATGGCTTTTTTGATAACGGTGTGTTCATGCTTCCTCCTTGTTTTCCACCCTCAAAGATAATCAATCTGAGCATCACACCAAGCATAATTCGCACAAATAATAATTATTTTTACTTGTTGTGCGGTAATTGCTTGCAATCTACCCCTTCCGACGTTAATATCTGCTCATGAAACAAATTAACACCACCAAGCAATTAGATCGAATGATGTCACAGCGCGCGTCTCTTCGGGAAGGAATGTAGCGTGACCAATGCCCACGCCGCTACTGGTGTTTGGAATCAATTTCCAGGCATCAGGAAAATCAGACAGTCATCAATATCCCATCTCCTGAAAAAAACTGAGTTCCCATCACTGCCCCCACGAGATTCTATGCTCGCTGAGGACTTGGCTGCTACCTCTTTTATTAATTGTATTGGAGACGGTGACAGACTGCAACCGGTGCGGGTTGGTATACAGCATTGTTTCGAGCGGGCAGCTCGTCTGCGCGAGACGAACTTTGATGGTCACTCCGGACCCCCGGTGTAATTAATAAGAACTGAACGGCAGCGACCGCATCCCTCGTTGCGCGTTTTTTGACAAAACAGGTAAAGTGATGCGGCATCTTTATCAATCAATAACCTCGTGGGAAACCACGAAGAAAGGAATTTTTGCAATGTCAACTCAACTTGCAAAAAAACCTGCCTTATTACTGGCCCAGATGACCGACTTGATTCGGGGTCTGGAAAACTACCCGGACACGTTTGGCGATCGTCAGGCGGGATTTGTCACGAATCTGACTAACTCGCGTGATGCGCTTCAAGCGGCTCTGACCAACCGAACGAACGCAGCCGGTGCTGCAGAACGGGCGACACAGCAACTCTATCAGTTGCGTGATGCGGCCCATCTGCTGACGCGTCAAATTCGTGATCTTGTGTATGGTATTTATACCAAATACGATGCGCGGATTGTGGAGTTCGGACTGGACACCATTCGTCCCCGTTCCGGCGGTGGCTCTAATGGTTCCACGAACACGCCACCAGATGGTGGAAACAACAGCGGCGACACAACTCAACCTTAGCTTGCAAACTGTGGGTTGAGCGGTAGCCGCCGCCAGTCAAGTGAAGCCCCTCCTGGATTTATCCGGGAGGGGCTTTTCTATTTCATCCAAAATATAAATAGCGTTGTTGCTGCGATGTTCCCTGATCCGATATTTCTTTAGTGATCAGGGGCAAATTTAGGTTTAGAAATGAACCATTTCAACCCTTTTTAACGATTCTACTTCCATCCCGCCGAAACTTCCTTTGCTCCGTCCAGTATTATTCAGCCATTTAATAAAATTGGCAACCGGTTGAAAACTTTTGTCAACTAATTGAACATTTTTTGAAAATGGATTGACAAAACCTGTGAGTGACTTGAAAAAGGTTGCAGGTCGCTGAACATTTTTTGTCAGTGACTTGGAACTTTTAGAAACCGGCTGCCATGTTTTGGTAAATGGTTTGACAATTTTTGAAAATGGCTGGACAGTTTTGTCAAATGACTTGCGAAAGTTTGCAACTGGTTTACAAAAAGTTTTTAATGGCTGGATCGGGTTGGATTTACAAGCTTAACGGGAAAAAGGTTGAGGTTGAGGCTTCGGGATACAGGGCGAATGAATGTATAATTTACAATGGGTCCGATGATCCGGTCGGCTG
>MNWS01000062.1:3180-5367 GCA_001872685.1 Fidelibacterota bacterium CG1_02_48_14 | reverse complement strand
TCGAGTTTCATCGGCCTGATACCCCAACACAACGACCACTGGAAAACCCAGTGGCAGGAGTGATTCGACTGTTCGCAGAATGGCTGGTTTACCGCCGATTTCAATGAGCAATTTGTTGGGCGGGTGCCGTCGGGATTGTCCCGCTGCGGCGACAATAAATCCGACTTTCAGACCTTTCATCGAACGATTTCCAGAAAATTGCCGTGCACACTGCCCCAGAATATGGGAGCATCAGTTCGCCTACGAATGGCCCGGGCGAGTTCAGCAGCAGCTTCCGGGTATTGGTCACCTTTATTCACAAAGTAGCATGGTTGGGTGCCGGAGGAGATTTTCTCCTGATAGCCCTGGGGTGCGGTGAGAACATGAGCGATGAAATCGGAATCAAGTCGCGTCTTGTCTGCAATGCCCCATTTTTGTTGAAAGAGCTCTGGCCGATGAACCTTACCGTCCACCAATCTCGTGTTCACCACATCTGCCCCCACCAAAATGATCACATGGTTCGTAAACTCCGGGACTATGGGATCATGAGGCAGGTGTGCCTTTAAGGGAAGATTTCGAGCGCCATCGGCTTCGAAAATGGTGCAGTCAGAATTGTTACTCAGAAACGCCAAATCAGCCTCGCAAATCCCGGTTAATTTATCAATACCCACCGCATTGTTCATGATGCATAACGGATTGGATTGCTGGAATAACCCGGGTATTTTATCCCTCAATACCTCATTCAGGAGGAAAATAGGGTGTTCGGAATGACGAGCAGATTTTGTCAGAGCGGTGATAAGCACCCGGGGAAAATATTCGGCCAGTTCAGATCCCAAACGGTGGAGCAAACTTGTTTTTCCGCCACCACCCAAAATGGCGACACACATGCCGCGGGCATCTTCATATTGGGGGAATATCATGGTTGAAAAACGCATATCACCTGTTACGGCAAATTAATGACCAGCCGGGTGCTTGCCAAATGATCATCATCAGGTATGGAAGTTGCAGTAATCGAACGCACCAATTTCAGATGGAAAATTGGTTTTCTCAAGAATGGAGCGAATGATTGCGTAAGTTATTAATTGTTAATGTCATATCTTCCGGCGGTTCTTTCAACTCCAACTGTTCTTTCCCGTTATTAATTCTGATCGGTACGCGATAATCTCAAAAATGGTGATGAAAAATAGCTATATCGGTAAATCACTGCCCCGTGTTGACGCGCCGGGGAAGGTGACCGGTGAGACCCGATTTATCACCGACATGCAGGTTGACCGGATGGTCTATGCCTATCCGGTGGTGTCGCCCATAGCCTTTGGTAAGTTGAACTCGGTGGACATTTCAGATGCGAAAGACCAGGCTGGATTCCTCGGTGCATGGTTTGCCCGGGACATCCCCGGCGTGAATCAGGTGGGGGTTATTCTCCAGGATCAACCGCTGTTTGCCGTGGAGACGCTGCGTTATCTCGGGGATGCCATTGGCATTGTCGCTTGCGAGTCAGAATCGGCAGCGATCCAGGCAGCGAAAGCCGTAAAAATTGATTGCACGCCGTTTGACCCCATTCTGTCCATAGATGCCAGTAAAAATAGTGGTGCACGAACGATTCATGTAACGAATGTTGCTTGCCGGCACCAACTGGAACGCGGCGATTTGAACGCCGGGTTTCTCGATGCTGAGGTGGTCATTGAAGCCGATTTCACAACACCTTACCAGGAACATTTTTATTTAGAACCACAAGGGTGTATTGTCATTCCCGAAGCAGATAGTGTCTTGATTTATGGTTCAATTCAGTGCGTTTTTTATGTGCAGAAAGCGGTTGCGAAAGTTCTGGGATTGCCTTTTAGCAGTGTGCGGGTGGTTCAAGCTCCAACCGGGGGCGCTTTCGGCGGCAAGGAGGATGTTCCATCAGAAGTTTGTGCCAGAGCTGCGATTGCGGCGCACTATTTACAACGCCCGGTGAAAATGGTTTACCAACGCCGGGATGATGTTCAATGGACCTCCAAGCGACACCCCTTTCAAATGCATTACAAAGTAGGTGCGACAAAAGCGGGAAAATTGGTGGCGGCGCAAATTAGACTGGAAGAGAATGCCGGCGCTTATGCAACACTTTCATCTGTTGTCTCTTATCGCGCAACGGCTCAGTCAATGGGACCCTATTCCATTCCGAATATTGAAGTACATTCCACCGCCTATTACACCAATCTGCCACCG
>MNWS01000062.1:0-3167 GCA_001872685.1 Fidelibacterota bacterium CG1_02_48_14 | reverse complement strand
TTTTGGGCATGAGCGCGTCATGGATTTGCTGGCGGAAAAACTTGGGATGGATCCTATTGAGCTGCGAAAAATCAACATCCTGAAATCAGGCAGTGAAACGCAAACCGGTCAAAAATTGGTTGAAAGTGTGGGCGCACTTGACACCCTGATGACGGCTGAATCAACATCAAACTGGACCTTGAGCCGCCAAAATCAGAGCGGTAAAACTGGCAATCGGTACCGTCATGGAATGGGCATTGCGGTTTGTCATTATGGAAATTGCTTAGGCGCTGCGGGTTGGTCCATGGATGGCGCCGGGGTAAATATACAGTTAAGTCGTGATGGTTCCGTTTCGGTTGCATTTGGCCTGGTGGAGATGGGGCAGGGCGCTATCACGGCCGTCACCCAGATGACGGCGGAAGCGTTGGGAGTTAAACCGGACAGAATTACCGTGCTGCCGACCGATACGAATCAGATTCCGGATAGCGGTCCCTCAGTGGCGAGTCGCAATGTGGTCATGACCGGAAACGCCATTCGCAATGCGGTTGAAAAAATAATGCCGGTTCTCAAACAAACGGCTGCCGAAGCCCTGGAGACCGTGCCTGAAAATATCCGGTTCACTGACGATTACGCCCGTGATGTAAATACAGGTAATAGGCTGACATTCAGCGACTTATGCGAGTATCTTTATGTGACAAACCGAGCAATGGAAACCCAGGGTTGGTGGCATGTGCCAGCACTTCAATACGATGCAGCTTCCGGAGTTGGTGAAGCCTATTTTACGTATAGTTACGCGACTCAAATCGCCAAGGTGAAGGTTGATACATTGACCGGAAAAGTCTGGGTTGAGAAATTTTGGGCTGCTCATGATGTTGGCAAAGTGATCAATCCGGATGGTTTGGCCGGGCAGGTTCAGGGCGGGGTGCTTCAGGGAATTGGCTGGGCACTTTATGAAAATCTCGTGGTCACACCTGCCGGTGAAATCACCACCCGCAACCTTTCCAGTTACCTGCTACCAACCACAATGGACAGCATTGACATTGAAACATTTTGGATTGAAGCCAATGAACCGCTCGGTCCTTGGGGCGCAAAGGGTATTGGGGAACCAGCCATTATTCCAACAGCCGCCGCAATTGTGAATGCGGTGAGTTCGGCCATTGGTAAACCTTTGAATTTTATGCCGCTAACACCGGAACGGGTATTGGCAGCGATCGAGGGTGTGGAGCGCTAAGTTAATGAATAAAGTTTTGACCCATTTAACCATTCTGCGCCCGTTTCAGGAGCCGGTGTACATCGAAAATGGCTGGATCCGCATCATTGATTCACGGGTCGCGGCGTTTGGAAAAATGCCGGTGAGGCTGGACGATGATGAGTTGGAAATTAACATGGGGAATAAACTGGTTCTCCCTGGAATGATCAATGCTCACACCCACCTGTATTCTGCGTTAGCGCTGGGTATGCCGGCTCCCGGGCAGGCACCTCAAAATTTTGTCCAAATTCTTGAAAAGATCTGGTGGAAACTGGATCGTGCCCTGGATACCGAAACCACACTAGCGTCGTTCCAGGCGGGACTGCTGGCATGTCTCCGTGCGGGTGTCACCACTATTTTCGACCACCATTCCAGCCCAAACTTCACGAAGGGCTCCTTGAAAATGCTGGCCGGCGTCGCGCACGATTTCGGCCTGAAGGTTTCCACAGCGTTTGAAGGTACTGACCGTAATGGTCCAGAATGTTTCAAGGCTGGCCTGGATGAGAATCTGTCGGCACTGGCGGATTATAAGAACGATCCGCAAATACATCCCATGTTGGGTTTGCATGCGTCGTTCACACTGTCTGATGAGTCGCTGGAAACGGTTCGTCGGAGTCTGGATGACCACCCGGGCGCAGGTATTCACATTCATTTAGCGGAAGCTATCGCCGATCATCACGATTCAGGTGAACGAGGATATCAGTCTGTGGTACAGCGACTTAGCGAATATGACCTCATCCATTCAAACAGCCTTTATGCCCATGGTATCCACATCACTCCCGACGATGCAGACATGCTGTTTAATGCCGGTGCGAACCTGGTTCATAATCCAACTTCCAACGCGAATAACCGGGTGGGGATGCTAAATGGCGTGACATTGGAGATGTTGGGATTTGGCCTGGGAACGGATGGTATGCAAGCCAATCTGTTGTCCGAAGCCAAAGAGGGCATGCTGATTCGGAGCAGCAAACTGACCACGGGACAGGCGAATGTGGATTATTTGAAATTACTGTTCCACAACAACCCGCAGATCGCATCCAGATTGTTCGGCTACCCGATGAATCGTATCGAACCGGGTGCGCCCGCCGATTTGGCATTTTACGATTATAAGTCGCGTACGGAATTGAACGCCACCAACTGGGGTGGGCACTTGCTGTTTGGTCTTGGAGCGCCGGTGGATGTCATGACAGATGGTGAATTTCGGATTCGAAATGGAGCGGTGCAAGGTTTGGATGAAAATGAAATTCTGGACAATGCCCGGACAGCCTCCGCCCGGTTATGGGATGCCATGGAGAAGCTGAGGTAAATGTCAATGAGCGAAAAAAAACAACAAGAAAACAAGATGAAACACGCGCAAGGCAGGATATGACTAAAACAGAAATCGATTTTAAAAAGGTACTCGAACGCGCCACAGCCTATCGTCAGGAAATCAGTAAATTCCTACGTGATTTGATCGCGATTCCCAGCGAAAGTATCCATGAGCAGTCTGTCATTTTGCGTATCCGGCAGGAGATGGAAAAAGTTGGATTTGACGAGGTGCGGATTGAAGGAATGGGAAACCTCATCGGCCGGATTGGTCATGGCAAACACCTCATTGCAATGGATGCGCACATTGATACGGTTGGTGTGGGAAACCGCAACAATTGGAATTACGATCCCTACACCCGATATGAAGACGAGAATACCATCATCGGTCGTGGTGCTTCGGATCAGGAGGGTGGGCTCGCGTCTATGGTTTACGCCGGTAAAATCATCAAGGAGCTGGGGTTGCATGATGATTTTACACTGCTCATGACAGCCACGGTACAGGAGGAGGATTGCGACGGACTCTGTTGGCAATACTTGATTCAGGAGGAGGGCATACGACCAGAATTTGTTGTCATTACGGAACCGACCTCCTGCAATATTTATCGCGGCCACCGGGGTCGCATGGAGATCA
>MNWS01000067.1:1525-3281 GCA_001872685.1 Fidelibacterota bacterium CG1_02_48_14 | reverse complement strand
TAGGATCTTGAATTTTTTTTAAAAAAAAATCCGGATTCACTTAAAGTTCTGAGTTATATCACTTAACTATTCACCCTTGATTAGGTTGTGAATAAAAGTATTACTCCTGAAGTGTTTGAATATACAATTTTTTAAAAACCGTCTGAATCGCGCTGAATTACCCGCAAACTCAGCGTTCTATTGAATGCAGGGGGGCCATAAATCACGCGTTGGATATGATCGCTGACCTTCCTCCCAAAAACTCTATCCGTGAAAAAATTAGTGAGCAACTTAAATTAGCCGAAAAGTGTGCCCTGATACTGCCGATTCACTTTAGAATATGGCTTAGAATTTTGCTGGCAACAGAAACAATACTGGAGGTCAAGGTCTCCTTAGACCAGGGTCAACCAGGAAATTATTTTAGAATGGCGTGCGTAGAATTTCGTATCTACACCGGGAGCGTAAGTTTGACCTGCGATATGCCTCTACCCCAGCAAATCGGAGAATGATAGGGTGTATTGATTCACGCGTAGCGCAGCGAAGAGAGGCGTGGTATTGAAGCGGATCTAGATCATCCCTCCCGGTATACCAAGCAAAAAATCGAACAACGATAAGCCCCTGGCACACAGGGGCTTATTAGTCTCTGAGAGTTCCTCCTTCGCCCCGACTGCTTTAGACCTATACGTATTCCTCGCAATGCCAGACGCCTGCTTCTGCTTTGGGTAAGGTGCATTCGGCGCGAATATCACAATTCATACAAAGGCCTAAAAACTGACTCTGCTCAGCCGGTTTGGGTTGGGTCCCGCGGTGCAGTTTTAAATTTGTACCCCCCGCAATTTCATGCTCCTCACAGGCTACAATCGCTTCATCAGGATTACGCCGTAACGTGCACTCATTTACATGCAAACAATTCTGACATAATCCGGTGTCGTTTATTTGTTTTGCCGGGCTGACAGGTGTCTGATAGGCAATCGATTCACCAGGTGTTACCATATTCGTCCCCCTCCAATCGGGTCTGAGTGTTCAATATTCGTTTCCATCACCACCCTTTAAATCAATTAGCCTGCCAACGCGAACAATCAATCTGCTAAACCCGTATTAAGCTGATAATCAGCGAGTTACAGACAATATACCGTTATTGAAAAGGAGTGAAAATTATAACGAGAGTGGGGAGTTTTGTACCAATGGGTGAATCCTACCCATTTTTTTTAAAAAAAAATAAACGCAAACAAATGCCAATGATGAAAGGATTAACGCGGCTGCTGCTAAAAAATTTTATTCGATCCCGTAACGCTTCATTTTTTCCCGTAATGTCTTTCGATCAATACCCAAAATTTCGGCTGACCTGGATTTGTTACCTGCCACGCTCATGAGTACGCCCCGGATGTGTTCTGCTTCCACCTCGGCAATGGTACGGTTGTAGCCCTTATCCCGATTCACCGAAAAGCGCATATGTGCCGGTAAATCGGTCATCTCAACGCTGTCTCCGTAGGACATGAGGATCACGCGTTGGATTGTGTTCTCCATCTCTCGCACATTCCCCGGCCAGCGGTATTTCGACAGTGCCTCCAACACTTTATCCGTGAAGATCACCTCAGGGCGTCCCAATTCTCGTCCAAACTTCGAGATGAAATATTTCATCAGCAGCCGCGTATCGTCATCGCGGTCCCGCAAAGGCGGAATACCCACATTGATGATATTCAAACGAAAATAGAGATCTTCCCGGAAGAGTCCCAGTTTCACCAATTCCTGAAGGTCTTTATTGGTAGCCGCGATA
>MNWS01000067.1:0-1473 GCA_001872685.1 Fidelibacterota bacterium CG1_02_48_14 | reverse complement strand
TGGATTGGAGGACCCGCAGTAACTTGACCTGCATCGAGACGGTGGCTTCACTGATCTCATCCAAAAAAATGGTCCCGCCATCAGCGGTCTGAAAAAAACCAGCCCGGGTAGTCGTGGCACCGGTGAATGCTCCCCGGACGTAGCCAAACAATTCACTCTCCAGCAGGCTCTCTGGAATTCCACCACAATTGACCGCTACGAACGCGGCTGATCGACGACTGCCAGAATAATGTATCGCTCTTGCCACCAACTCTTTCCCGGTTCCACTTTCCCCGGTTATCAATACCGTTGCCGGTGTATCAGCCGCTTTCGAAATGGTGCGGAAGACCTTTTTCATTGCGCCCGACTGACCGATCAACCCATAGAAAGAATCTTTAAACAGGTCTGTAAAGGCACCTTCCGAACGCCGGAGCCGCAATTTGTCCAAAGTGCGCTCCACGGCAGTGAACAACTCCTCATCGGTAAAGGGCTTGGCCAGATATTCTTCAGCACCCTCTTTCACCGCCTCCACAGCCCCCTCAACTGTCGCATATCCGGTAATCATCATGATCTCGGTGTTTCGGTAATTTTCCCGAATATGTCGGATTAATTCCAAACCGCTCACACCCGGCATTTTCAAGTCTGTGAGCACCAGGTCGATGGTCGTTGATTCCAGAATTCGGAGGGCGCTGGGGACTTCCTCTGCGGTGAAAACCTGATACCCTTTTGAGGTCAAATTGCGCTGCAACAACTCCAGTGTATCAGGGGAATCGTCAACAGCCAGGATCGTTGCGGTAAAATGTGTATTCATGCGGTTATCCTTCTGTTTGCCCATTGATTATAGGCAAGGTCAATCTGAAGCTGGCACCCGCCCCAGGCGCAGTTTCTACCTCAATATTACCGCCATGAGAAACGATGATTCCCATGACCACCGGTAATCCTAATCCCGTACCTTCGTTGATGTCTTTGGTGGTAAAGAATGGAATGAATATCTGATCTTTCACCTGAGCCGTCATTCCCACGCCGGTATCTGAAATTACGAGCATAATTCGATCACCCTGGCGTTCCGAATGGATCGTCAAATCGCCCCCCTCCGGCATTGCCTGGATGGCATTGACAACCAAATTGACAATAACTTGGTTCAGTTGGGCGGGATCAGCGACGATGCTGGGTAGCGCCGGATCAAATTCAAGGTTCAACCGGATTCCGTTATTTTCCAGACGCTTTTTAAACAGATAGAGTGCATCCCGGATCAATTCATTCAGATTAATTTTGGATTTCACCGGTGGCATTTGGCGGGAAAATAACAAAAGTTTCCGCACGATGGTGCGCGCATGGAGTGATGCTGTAATAATCCTTTCAATATCACTGGCGACAGAGGTAGGGAGTTCGGTCTGTTTTTGGATCAATTGGGCGAATCCCAGAATGCTACCCAACGGTTCATTAAGTTCATGTGCAACACCAGCAGTCAACTGTCCAATAGTCGCCAACCGG
>MNWS01000082.1 GCA_001872685.1 Fidelibacterota bacterium CG1_02_48_14 | reverse complement strand
ACTAAAATCACCGGCTTCCATTTTGTAGAAATAGGTCCCGGCAGCCACAGATTTTTCAGTGTCATCCCGGCCATCCCATTGAACGGAATAGGTTCCTGGCGGATAATCGCGATTTACTAGTCTGGTAACCAATTGTCCGCGAAGATTATAGATAGTAATCGAAACGGTTTCGGTCTGGGGTACTTCAAATACAATCTGGGTCGACGGATTAAATGGGTTCGGATAGGTTGGTTTAAGGAGCAGTGCGCTTGGAATTTGTTCTGATTCAGAGTCAATACCACTAAACTCTCCAAACGAATAGATTGCTAACTGATATCGTTCATTGCGACGACAGATTGCAGCAATCTCAGGTTTTCCATCACCATTAATATCACCAAGAGGCTCAGGTTTACCCCAATAGTCTAACGTCGAATCAGTTTGAAAATTTTCTAAAGAATTTCCACCAAAATATATTTTAGTCTCATAGTCCGTGAGACTAAAATCATTATAACCATCTTCATTTAAGTCAGAGAGACTGGAAATTCCCCCAATATTTCGCTCCGCTGGTATTTCTTCAACCGAGTAATTTTGTCCAAGAGAATCCCCGAAGTAGATATTTGCATAACCCTCGCCACATATGCCAAAATCAATGTGCCCATCCCCATTGATATCTCCTAAGCCGACTAAATGGCGCCCAAACCCTTCATACTCTTGACCATAATTTGAATTGAATTGGATCGAATTTTGGAAGCTGATACTTGTACCACCAAAAAACAAAAATGCTTTACCTGCCAATTGGCCATCTAATTGGGGATTTCCTATCAGAAAATCGTCATAACTATCCTGGTTTACATCCCCAATAATATCTATGGCATACCCAAAATCTTCACCAAATCCTGATCCTTCGAAACGATAATCCCAGATGGAGTCCATTTCAGACCCCCCGAAATAAATATATGCCCTACCATGCGCATCATAATCATCATATGGAGCCCCAACGATCAGATCATTATATCCGTCACCATTGACATCCCCTCCCTGGCCTAGGGCACTTCCAAATAGAAAATTCCATCCATAATTCTGCTCATTATCACCAACGACAAGTTCCAAGTCTGGAATTGTATCCAGAGTGGGACCACCCCAGTAAATCCAGACCTTCCCTGCATTGATGATTCCGTATTGGCCCCCCTCCCACCAATGCGGTTGCCCGATAGCAATGTCACTGTACCCATCTCCATTCCAATCATCACCACAAACAGTCTTGCCAAAGGTAGCGTTACCGATAGTGTTTATCCGTATCGTTATCGATGGATACAGATCAAAGGAATCACCGCCCAGGAAAATATAAACGCAATAATCACAGGGATTGCCGACAGCAAAGTCTGGATACCCATCCCCATTCACATCACCTAGATTAGAGATCATTGTAAAACAATCAGTAGACTGAAAGGCAGTCATCGTGTCGATTTGCATTAACCTTTGTTCGGCATGCAGACTCAGGCTCAGAAATAATACGGCAAAGAAAGAATACTTCATTTTAACAGCACCAGTTTTTTTTACTCGAATTGTTTGATCTTATCTGGCAATTAGACAACCCAGAACTCATAGGAAAAAGCCCATTATCATCCTTCCCATTCTACTGAAAACCGGAAACCAATTTGCCTGCCCCATCTCGAGGAACGAGAGACACTAGGTCCCGACATGCGTCGGAATGAAAATTGGTTTCGTTTACTTCAAATAAACCATCTTCCGGGTCTGACTAAAATCACCGGCTTCCATTTTGTAGAAATAGGTCCCGGCAGCCACAGATTTGCCCGTAGCGTCCCGACCATTCCATGGCACCGAATAGGTACCCGGCTGGTACTCACGGTTATGCACCAGTTGCGTGACTTGTTGCCCATTCAGGTTATACACGGTTATTGAAACCGCTTCAATCTGTGGCACGGTAAATTCAATTTGTGTACTGGGATTAAACGGATTCGGATAATTGGGCAACAAATTGAATGCTGTTGGCTGAATCGGTTCCGGCGTCGTTGGTCCTACCACATCGAACCAATTTATAATCCCATTCAGTAATTGTGTGAACTGCGGGTTAACCATGGTACCATCGGGCAGCGTGTCCACCGCCGCATCCGCCATAAACGACAGATACATCGTATGGAAATTGCCATCTGTGTTGATCACGCCGTAGCAATGGTCATCGTTAGCGCCGGTGAAAATGGGTGTCGCCGTGCCGGGAGTAAGATAATCCGCCCAATTGGTCGTTCCGTAGATGGTGTGATTCAAGTAGAGTGGCGAATTGACAAAACTCGAATCGATTGCCGTCACACCTGCTCCGAAAAACAGCGTATCTGCAGTCGAAATATTGTTTCCATCGACAGGATCATTCACCGCGCCGGTCAAGCCGAAATAATCGTAGGCAAAATCACCCGGACCAAACACTGGTTCTTCGTCCTGCCCGTGACCGAAAAGCCAATCCTGGTCAATCAACGCAAGTCGATTCCCATTATCCAGAAACAGGTCATACCCTGGATTGGGATCCATTTCAGAAATTTCATTGCTTAGCACGGGCAGCGTTTCATTCCCCCAGCCGAATATGATGATATTTCGCCAGCCATAATTCACCACGGACGAATCGATACCTCTCTCCACTTGAGTGTCCCAAAATTCGTACACCAGTCCCATATCAGAGAGCGTCTGACCGTAGAGGTTCGCATCCAATTGTTTCTGATATGCATCATCGGCAATTAAAAGAATATCTGCATAGGGATTGGTGGGTTGTTTGATTTCAAACCAAAGATGAGCCGATTCACTACTCAAGCCACCACTCTCCCAGGTAATCCAGTATTCAATTACATCATTAGGACTAAACTCACCATTGATATCAGACCGGTAAAAACCATTGCCATCAGCACCAATTGCCTCAGGGATAATATCACCTAGTTGCTCATTTTGTCCATTGATGGTCCAGTGAGAACGAATATTTCCTAGCGAATCGGGATCAATACCATTTGAGCCAAAAATATCGAAATAGACAGAAAAGGGACCGGTTTGACGGTAGGTATTGGGGAGCTGCGTCATGCTTTGAATGACATATTCATCCCATGGTGGCCCGGGGTAAGTCACCTTCACCAGCATGGACAAATCAGTCTGGTCAGAATAGCGTCCCCACTGATGGGCGGTCCAGGGACCACCGAACCAGGTATAGGTCAGGCTGTCCTGATCATCCGTACCGTCAGCGCGGGGATATGTCTGTGAATCCTGTTTAATCAGTACAATCACAAACGGGTCAGGATTGTACAAATCACCTCCAACTTCAAATTCACCACCAAAATCCAGTGAATCGGACCAGTCAGCCGACTCTTGGTCTATATGATTTAGAGTTGGTGCCGTATACGGCTCGCCAATTGGGGAAAAGTCGATCGCGCCTCGGGCAATGTCGCTGCATTCCCCGTCAGGACTAATCGCCCGGGCTGAATCACTATAGTGCGCAGCATATGCGACAATATTGCCACCCGTGTACCATTGGACATACACCTCCTTCACTATGCACGGTGCTGCCGGAGTAAACACCACGGCAAAGGTGTCCAGCGAATCACCTGATCCCAGATAGTACTCGGCATTATCATCCACGTGGGTCAATGTCCACAGGTAATCGTCTTGTCGGGCGGGTTCAGGGATCTCACGGGTTGAAATTGACTTTGCTGCCGGACGATTGGCTCTGGGACGGGTAGAGAATTGGGCTTTGACCTGCTCAGCAGAAAATTCCCGCCCTCGTGAATCAATAAAATACTCGGTGGGACGCCCTGCTCTCGTTGTCTGTTCATCGCCGGCATAGACCAAAGTCGCAATTCCCAGGACCATTAAAAAAAATGAAAATGATTGCCGTTTCACGTCGCACTCTCCTAAAGCCGGAGCTATTGGTTCCCAAATTCGGTAATTGGCGGAGATTACCTGCTATTCCAGAAAATGACAAGGGGAAATAGGTGAAATTGCTTTTTTTTACCGGTTAGGAATCATCCCACCGACAGACAGTCCATGATTGGAAAAGTGGTCCTTGGCGATGTTCAGACAGACAATCTATGAGTGAAAAATTGGTCTTCGACCCTGCTACGCTCCGCGTCGCCCGGGCAGGCGGGGGCTCATCCCAAAGGAATCCCTGTGGGAGACAGACAATTTTTCTCCCTTTCTCCCTTTCCTACTTTCCTACTTTTCTACTTCTCCAGCCACTCTTAAAAACCCACCCCGGCCTACGGCCACCCCTCCCAAAAGGGGAATTCTTTCATCCCCGCTCGTATTCGTACTCGTACTCGTGCTCGTACGCGTTCTCGATTTCTTTCTACTTTAGTGAAATATGCACACGACTTCGCATTTCACCGGGCAGGCTTTCCTACTTTCCTACTTTTCTACATTTCCCCCGAAAAACATTCTCTATGCGAATTTGAGCCTCACAAGGTTACTTTATCCCGATGAGTCTATTTAACGCACCGGATCACACCTCAACTCTGCCACCGTTAGCGGAACGGGTGCGCCCGCAATCATTGGCAGATTTTCTGGGCCAGCAACATATTCTGGGGCCACATAAACTCCTCCAGCAGGCTTTTCAGTCCAAACAGCTTTTCTCCATGATTTTGTGGGGACCACCCGGTACCGGGAAAACCACACTGGCTAAGATTTTAGCGCGGACAACCGGTTTGTTATTTTTCGAGCTGTCCGCGGTGACGGCTGGTGTGAAAGATGTCCGCGAAATTCTCGGTAAAGGCAAAGCCAATCTGGATCTGGGTCGCAAGACCATGCTTTTCATTGATGAAATTCACCGGTTCAACAAAGCCCAACAGGATGCCCTGCTCCACGCCGTTGAAGATGGCAGTATTTTGCTGGTTGGTGCCACTACGGAAAATCCCAGCTTTGAGGTCATTTCTCCGCTTCTGAGTCGCTGCCGGGTTCTGAAACTCCAGCCATTGGGTGAAAAAGAACTCTCCGCGATTTTGGATCGGGCACTCATTGACGATCTCTTTCTAAGCACACTCAAAATCGAATTTTTAGAAAAGGCTCGTGGCTTTCTCATCGAAGCAGCCGGTGGCGATGCCCGGAAATTACTCAACACGCTGGAACTCTCTGTTAATCTCGTGCGCGGTAAAACCAAAACCGTTAAAATCAAACCAGACCATATCAAAGAGGCACTGCAAAACCGATCCACAAATTATGACAAGACCGGGGAATATCATTACGACACCATTTCAGCATTTATTAAAAGCATTCGTGGCAGCGATCCCGATGCTGCGCTGTACTGGCTGGCGGTGATGCTGGAAGGTGGGGAAGACCCGCTGTTCATCGCCCGACGACTCATTATTCTGGCTTCTGAAGACATTGGAAATGCTGATCCACAAGGGTTGCCGCTGGCCTCGGCGGGGTTCCAGGCGGTGCACAGTATCGGTATGCCGGAAGCGTCCCTGGTATTGGCACAAGTGACCACCTACCTGGCGTCCACTACCAAAAGCAACGCCAGCTACATGGCCATTAACGCTGCCCGGCAGGAGGTTAGGGAAAATGGCGCTCAACCGGTACCCTTGCACATTCGGAACGCGCCCACCAAATTGATGGCTGCTGAAGGATACCATAAGGGTTATCAATATCCCCACGATGTACCGCAACATTTTGTTCGTCAGGACTATCTACCGGAAAAACTGCGGGGGACACATTTTTATCAACCCAGTCAACAGGGATTGGAACAAAGGATTTATGCGCGACTAAGCAAGCTTTGGCCGGAACGATTTCCCGGAGCTAATGAACCTGATCAAACCGATCAATCGACTCCAAAACCGTAGAGCTACTTCCTACTCATGACCTTTCGGATACGACGTCACCTTCTGCTGCTATTTTTTTTCTGCGCCGTCAGTATTGACTGCCCACCGTTACAGGCTCAGGAAAATAGTCGTCTCGAACTGCTGCATGCCGAAACACTGGAAAATCTGACCCGGAATGGCGTTGCCACCAAACGGTTGGTGGGGAAGGTGAAATTCAAGCGCGGCGGAGCCATTCTAACCTGTGACATTGCGGAATTCGATGCCCAACAGAACGAGACCCGGCTGAATGGTCATGTCAAAGTCATTCAAGACGACGCCGTATTGACCAGTGAAAATGGCGTGTACCAGCGCGACACGGAAATTCTTCAATTGTTGGGTGACGCGCATTACCGGCATCTGGACCAGCATGTGGTCGCTCAGCGGATCAATTACCAGATGTCGAAAAAAATCGTTACCGCCAGCGGGAAACCGGTGATGATGGATTCTTCCCGCTCGCTCACGGCGCATCATGTGACCTTTTTTGAGGAGCAACGGTACGGTCTGGCTACGGGTGAAGCGGTGATGCATGATCCGGTGAACCATGTGGATATTACCGGAGAAAAACTCCAGTTCTATCCTGACCAGGATTCACTTTTGGCGGTAGGCAATCCGAGTGTCGTGCGTCTTGATTCCCTCAATTCTCCTGTTTTTACCATAAAAGCGGATTCCCTTTCGGTCGAAGCTGACTATTTTTTTGCCTGGGGAAATGTCAAAATCAACCACGAAGATGTTACCGGTGTCGCGGGTCAGGCAGTTTTTCAACGAGCGGAAAATTATGCCATCATGCGACATGATCCCGTTTTACACCAGGGAGATTACATTCTACACGGTGATGTCATTCAGCTCAATCTGGCGGATGACAAGCTCAGTTCCGTATATATTCCCACCAATCCCGTGTTCATGAACAATAAATTTCTACCCGACACGGCTTTTGTGGACAGGCTCACCGGAAAGCAGATGGCGGTTGATCTGGTGGACAACAAAGTTCAGTCCGTGACATTAATCGGCATGGCGACGTCCGAGTTCCACGCCGTGGAGGATTCCACCTTCAAAGGGTTGAATGTGGTTAGCGGTGATACACTGACGATTACAATGCTGGACGATGATGTGGATGAAATTTTGGTCGTCGGCGGATGTCAGGGAACCTACACTCCCGCAAAGAATGCTGATCTCGACGGGAATATCACCTATGAGGCACAAACCATTCGGTACCATATCCCCAGAGAGAGTACGCACCTTTTGACCGATGCAAAGGTGAACTATCAGAAGATGAGTTTAGGCGCTGGTGGCATTGATGTTGACTGGCGGAAAAACCTGCTGACCGCACGGAGTTTAACCGACACGGCAGGCGCTGAAGATTATCCGCAACTGGAACAAACCGGGGAAAAACCCCTGGTTGGAACACGCATGGTTTACAACATGCAACAAAATCGTGGACAGGTTATCGCCGGACGAACCGAAATTGACCAGGGGTATTACTACGGTGCCGAGATGCAGCGCATCACGCCTGAAGTTTATCATGTCCATGATGGTTATTACACCACCTGCGACATTCCTGATCACCCGCACTACTATTTTTACAGTACACGCATGAAACTGATCACCAATAAACTGGTGATCGCCAAACCCGTTGTTCTCTACATCGCCGATGTGCCCCTGGCGATCCTGCCTTTCGCAGTTTTTCCTCAGCAAAAAGGTCGTCGGTCCGGTTTTCTGATGCCGGCTTATGACTATAAAAAAAGTGAGGGTCGTTCTCTCAAGGGACTCGGGTATTATTGGGCGATTAACGACTACATGGATGGGAAACTGATCGTTGATTTTTACGACAATCGCGAGGATTTCCTTTATCGGGGCCGGTTCAATTACAAGATTCGGGATGTTCTGAACGGGAGTTTCAGCGGGTCGCTCACACCAGATCGAACCGGAAATAGCGGTCCCTATCGCTGGGACATTGCCTTCAATCATAATCATACCGTAGACCCGACCATGTCCATCCGGGGGTCAGGGCAATTATCCGGTGATGCGAATTTTGGGCGGGATTACTATCAGGAGCAAAGTGCCCGATTGAAAAAAGAATTACGCTCGAATATGACGCTCACCAAGCGATTCGAGAATACACCCTACAGCACAAATGCCAATGTTGGTTACTACAAAAATCTACAGGTCGGCCAGACAATTCTCCTCGAACCCACGCGTGCCGGAACAAAATTAACAGAATCCACCATCACGCTTCCGACCTTCGGATTTAATCGAGCCAGCAGTAATCTTTTCCCGGTCAAACCCAACCGTCCGGCAGCGTGGTATAATCAATTAAGCTGGAACTATAATTCCAGCTTCAACAACACCATCACCAACACCTACGAATCCTATGCACCGACTGACAGCACCTTCGCGTGGCAAAAGAAGTCCGACGCCAGCAAGTCAATGCGGCACACACTGGGGTTAACTGGAAATACCTCTATAGCCGGCGTGATGACGCTTTCCGGAAACGTGAGTTATCTGGACAATTGGGCGTTCCGTTATGAACGCGCCCGGACTCTCGGAGGGGTTGTGCTCACCGATACGAATAATGTGGTACTGCGAGATTCTGTGGACGGCTTTTTACGGATGGGTACTTTCAGCGTTGGCAGCAACCTTTCCACAAAAATTTATGGCCTGATGCCGGTTGGTCTCGGCGCATTGAAGGCTGTCAGGCATATTGTGACACCCAAAATTGGCGTTAGCTATGCGCCCGATTTTTCGACGCCTTTCTGGGGTTACATTGAGCATTATCAAGATAGCTCCGGTGCAAAAATCTCATACGATCCCTATAAATTTTCAACCATTGGCGCCACACCCACCAACAGGAAATTCAATATTACCTGGAGTTTGGCCAATCAATTTGACTACAAACTTTTGCGGCCGGGGAAAACCATTGATGACGATCCGGTAGAGGTTAAAGACAAATTTTTAACCTGGAATATGAGTGGCAGCTACAACATGTCGCTGGATTCCCTGCAAGCTTCGGATATTCAAAGCGGTGGAACGGTGACCCTTGGAAAATTGGGAAGTGTAACCTATTCCTCCATTTTTGAAGTGTACGATCGGGATTCAATTCCGGGTGTTCTGGATCGAAGTCAGAAAGTGAATCGTTTCATCATACCGCGACTGACAACGGCATCCATTGGGTTTGGATTCGGGATTCAGAGCAAAACTCAGGTCGCTGAATCCGATTCCGCCGATACGACCGGGACAGATGACGCTTTTCTGGATACGCGATTCGAGGACCGATCCATGGGCCAGAGCAGTGGTAAGCTTTGGGACATGCGGTTCAATTTCAATTACAGCTACATTCATACGGATCCATTCCAACTGGCGCGGAAATCATTTTGGATGAACACCACGTCCCATGTCTCACTTACCGAGTTTTGGAAAATATCGTATACGGCCAGATTTGATCTCATTCAGGGACAATTGGTCAGTCATGATATGAGCATCAACCGTGATTTGCATTGCTGGGCATTGAAATTTACCTGGCGACCCTCGGGATATTCCGCCGGTTATTATTTGCTGATACAGGTTGATGCATCACAACTGAAGGATTTGAAACTACAGCACCGAAGTCAACCTTTCCGGCGTTAACCAAGTGCTTCGGAAAAAGGACCTATTTTGAAAAATTTTATCGAATTGAACCATCCGCTCATTAGTCACGACCTGGGAATCATGCGTGATAAGGATTCCTCCCCCGCCATATTTCGTCAAGCCCTGAAACGCATTACCTACCAATTGTTTATCACGGCCACACAAGAGCTGAACACGAAAGATTTGATGGTGGAAACGCCTCTCGCTGTTACAAAAGAAAAATCGGTTGTGGGCGATATTTGGCTCATTCCGGTCCTTCGCGCGGGTCTCGGGATGGTGGATGCCTGCTGGGATATATATCCGGATGCCCGGGTCGGGGTCATTGGTTTATACCGGGATGAGAAGACGCTCATGCCCCAACCCTACTACCAAAATTTGCCGACCTTTAAAGCATTGGACACTTGCTTTATCATTGACCCCATGTTGGCTACCGGCGGAAGTGCTCTGGCGGCAATCGAATTTGTCAAACAAAAAGGAGCTCAGACCATATCGCTCCTGGCTTTGATTTCCGCACCGGAAGGACTTAAAATCGTCCATGATGCGCATCCGGATGTTCGTTTGGTCAGTGCCAAAGTTGATGAGAAATTAAACCAGGTTGGGTACATTGTTCCGGGTTTGGGCGATGCCGGTGATAGAATTTTTGGTAGTTGAAAATTTCATCCGCATTAAAAGCTATGCGTAAACCAACAAAAGATTAACTTCGCGGATTCGGCTGAACGTGCGAGAGGGAGCCAACCCGGGCGGGTTGAGTCTCCCTCTCCATCTCGCTTGTGCAGGACAGCGCTTGGCTGAAGTCCCTTTACCACCAATCCATGTTAGTTGATAAAATCAGACTCCAGATAATCTTGTAATTTGAAATCGCTCTCGGGGTTACGATCCATGGCAATAATCTGGTCAACCACCTGTTTCTGGGAGCTCTCCACCAGCTTTCGGGCAACCGGCCCCTCGCGTGCTTCGAACATCGCTTGTTTCTTCTGCGGCAAATTGTTGATAATTCGATCGACGAATTCCTGAGCCTGGCCTTTTAGCGCCAAAGCCACGACATCCAGATCCACCGAATTAAAGACATCACGTAAAATGTTATCCGGTAATAGCGGTACGGAATCAAAGGTGAAGTGAACCTTCCGAACTTCTTCCGCGAGATCTGGCGCTTCTTCTGTAATAAACTCCAGGAAATCTCTCTGCTCACGCGTATCCAGACGACCCAGCAATTTTGCTAATGCTGAACTACCACCCTTTTCATACTCAGCATGGGAGGGGATATTGCGTGCCTTGCTCTTCAAATCAGCCGCGAAATCCAGTATCGCTTCGAAGGGAATTTCAGTGATCTTGCCCATTTCAATCAGGACATTAGCGCGGGTTTCGGGCGTCATAACC
Source organism: Fidelibacterota bacterium CG1_02_48_14 (assembly GCA_001872685.1). Taxonomy (GTDB): domain Bacteria; phylum Fidelibacterota; class UBA8477; order UBA8477; family UBA8477; genus UBA8477. The sequence goes on along the minus strand of MNWS01000082.1, from coordinate 13,760 downwards.
TTGATGAGGTTGAACTGTATGTCTTCCGGCAATTGCGCCAGAATAATCGCCTGGGAGCGTTCAGGTTCTTGCCGCAACAGGTAGGTCAACTGTAACTCGGTCAAATCATTCAAGAATCCAAACGGATGTTTCCGGGCCTCGGTTTTATCGTCGGATTTAAGTTTTTCCGAGACGAAACTGAAATAGAACTCCTCCAAAACCTGTTTCTTGACCTTGAAGGGAACCTCACCCAATTGCTGCATCTGTTGCTGGACCGCCAGCAACTCATTCTCTTTCATATCTTTGAAAAGGGAAACGGCGAGTGGCGTCCCGAGAATTTTGAAAAGTACTGCGACTTTGTCCAATCCGCTGAGCTGCAAGGTATCAGGCGATGCCGGGATTTTGGTTGGCCCGGTCTGGTTGTTTTTTGGGGGTGCTGCCGCTGGCGCGGGGGTTGTGTTTTTATTCTTGTTCACGATCAGCCTCGCTTGTTGACGCGGTTTCAGTTGCTGATCCGCCGCTATCCTGTAACCAACTGTTAATGATGCGTGATGCGGACTGTGGGCGACCGATAGCGAGAGAGACGACGGATTTGCGGACATCATCCATTTCAGACCGGGCGACATCTTCCGTGCGGACCATCGGCCTGCGGTAAGCGGGTGACTGTTGTCCTCCGCCGGAAAGTGCTTCGTCCGTCATTCTTTCCGGCTCGGGCGCTGCATACGACGCCTCAACACGTTGAGCTTTCAATAAATCTTTCAATCGGGTCTCAGCTTGCAGCGCTGCTTTTTCTGCAGCCTTATCAATGCGTTCATCGTCTGAAGACCATTTCCCTGCGGGCGGGTAATCGGGATAAACAGGCATTGGCTGACGGCGATTCATCGCGGCAAAAACCAACCCTAAAAGCAGAATCAACAACGCCGCGCCACCCAGAATAAAGTAAAGGTTACGGGCATCTGTCGCTGCTGACAGTGGTTCGGGTGTCAGTGGTTTTTCCTGAAGTGATTGCAATTTTTCACTTAATTGCGCCTGCTCTTCAACCAATTTTGAGCGCTCCTGTTCTTTACGGCGCTGCTCCAGCTCTAACTGTAATTTGTGTTCTTCTTCCACATCGGCGGCATTGATCTGGTTCTTCAAATCGCCTAATTGACTTTCGAGGAGCGCGATTCGCATGGAATCGGCTTTGAGTTGAGCATGAGCCTGTTGGCGCTGTAACGCGAAAAGTCGCTCCCGCTCTTCAGCCATTCGCTGTTGCTCGGCCTCCTGGGATTTGCGCATTTCTTCCTCGCGCAACGACATGATACGCTGTTCTTCTGCCCGCTGCTGCTTCAGTTCGAGATCGCGTTGTTTTTGGCGTTCGTCTTCCAGCTGGCGCGCTTTTACAATTTCGTCGCGTTCTTTTTGCAGCCGTTCCTGATCCGCTATCAATTGTTTTGCCTTCTCGTCAGCAACCTTGGCTTTGTCAGCTTCAGCTTTCTCTTTTTGCTGTTTCTCAATCAAAACCATGCGCTCCGCAATGGATTTTAGCAGAACCTGCTCGGCATCAGCAGATTGCGTTTTGTCATCTTTGAATGCCGCTGTCATAATGTTGAGTACATCGCCGCGTGAACGGTCAAAATGCGAGGCTACCATAGCCACCTGGCGAATATTTTCAACGGTGGTGGGATCAACCTGGTCTTCCAGAATAATGGTAATATCCACCTGCTTCACCTTCACCACCGGAACGGCTGAAGTGGCAACAGTATGGCGACGGATGCGGGGTTTTTCTACCTCATTATTGTCCTCTTCGTAGGGTATCAACTCTTCCGCGACTGCTTGATCGGAAGGTGTTGTGACCGTCACATTTTCAGAAATTGTCTCGGTCTCTTTTTCACTCGAATCCTGAACGACTGCGGTCATTCCTGAATCTGCAGCCGGTGTATCCATCGTTACGGTTGCTGGTTGGTCGTCATTGGTCGGCGCTGGCAATTGTGTCACATCGTCAAAGAGATTCGCCTTGGGTCTTTGTACACCTGGAATACCTGGTAAAATTTCATCCAGGTTCGTGATCTGCGATTTTTGAGGTTTTGCGGTAGATTGCGGCGGTGTACCTGCGGCAGATTGCGTTGCGGACTGCCGGGGTTGATTTGTTGCCGCTGCAGGCGTATTTGTCGAGCTTGTGGGTGAAATTCGTTGGCTGGTCGGCACATTTGACCGGGTACTTTCGGTGCGAGGCTTTGCGGTTGCAGGTTCTTCCGGTTCATACTCAGTCTGGTAAGTTTGCCCGGGTTGCACATCCATGAACACCTTCACATCAACAACGAAACGATCATTGTCCGTAATCTTGAAGATCGCATCAGAGACGCGATGCCGGATGGTGTTTTCCAGCATGATTTTCTGAGCGTAGAAATTTTCTACGGCTTCGGACTGCGCCAACAGCGTGATGCCAACCAGCAACATGCTGCCAGCAACCGCTCCCAAAAGCCATTTCCGCGCTGGATGTTTCATATATCGCTCCTTGCTTCCAACCAATTCCATTAGCCGATCGCTAAAAATGTTATGTCAACCCGACGATTTTTCGCACGACCGGACTCTGTGTCATTACCGGATTTTGGTCTCGTATCGCCGTAGCCAATCGCTTGCAATTTGTCAGCCGGTACACCTTGTCCAACAAGGAAGCGAATCACCGCCGTCGCACGAGATGCTGACAATTCCCAGTTCGAGGGAAATTTCGCTGACCGGATCGGTACATCGTCCGTGTGGCCTTCTACTGCAATATTGTAGGTTGCATTCTGCATCGTTCCAATCAGCCTGTCCAAAAAATCTTGAATCGAACCCGATAAGTCCGCGCTACCGACGCCAAAGGCCAGGTCACTGGCAATACCCATGGTGACACCGCGGGATGTCATGCTCACCTGGACCATGGATCCCAGGTCCTGTTGGGCAATCACTTTTTGGACCTCCCGGGAAATTTCGCTTAAGGAAACCATTTTTTCTTTAGGTTTCGTCGAACCTTCCCTCGTCCCGACCGATTCGCCAAACTGTTGAAGTTTCACCGGGTCAATCGTGGACATGGAAAACAGCAGCACGAAAAATGTCATGAGCAATGTCATCATATCCGCGAACGTGGTGAGCCATTCATCACCCGTGCTTTCGGCCTGTGGGGCGCCACCGGTCCTCTTGTTGGACTGACTTCTTTTTTTTACTGCTTCTTCAGACATTCTGGCTCAATCTGTTTATTTTCGAAAATTTATGCTGCATCCCGTTTCCATTCTTTCGGTGGCAAGAATGAATTCAGGTGTTCCCGTACCAATAACGGATGTTTTTTATTTTTTAGAAGGATGACCCCTTCGATAACCATGTTCTGTGAAATGTTTCGCTTTTCGATCCGTGATTTCAGTTTCGTCGCGATGGGGTTAAACATAAGGTTCGCAAACAATGCGCCATATAATGTCGTGATCAATGCCAAACCCATGGCCGATCCCAGGGCAGAGGCCGGATCTTTCCCTGCTCCTCCGGCACCACCTGACGCGGCTTCCGCCATTCCATAAAGCATGGCGACCAAGCCTACCAGTGTGCCCACCATTCCGAAAGCCGGTGCAACGGAACCCATCGTCTTGAACACATTGGCTTCAGCCTGTTCACGCAAGGCGCGATTATCAACTCTGGTTTCCAAAATGTACCGGATGTCTTCCTCGCCCAGACCATCAACGATCATTTGGATACCATCCCGGAAGAATGGATTCTTAACAGTGTCAATGGACTTTTCAAGTTCGGCAGAACCTTTTCGGGAGACGTCCGCCATGCCAACAATTTCTTCCAAAACTTCAGCGTTTTTTTCCTGCTCACCGGAAAATACAGCCTTCAGATTGGCGACCAGTCGCAGGACCTCCGCCAGGGGAAAGGCAATCGCGGTTGCGGCAATCGTTCCGCCCAGCACGATCATGAGTGATGCGGGCTCAACGAAGGTCAGCACGCCACCTGAAAGATTCACTGTAGACTGAACCATGGCGGTTCCTACCAAACCAAAACCCAAAATAATACCGACAATCGTTGCTATATCCATTATGGCCTCGTGTTAGTCTCGAAAATTTGTAGTCGTACGGAGACGGTTTTCGTTCAGTGCCCGCAGGATATTGCGGACATCATCGTAACCCGGATCAATCTGAAGCGCGAGATTCCAGTTAATTGTCGCTCGGTCAAGTTGACCCATTTTGTAATAAATTGATCCCCGTCGCGCATAAGCCAATGCCAGATTGGGATTCAATTCCAAAGCCTGATTGACCTCCGCCAAAGCTTCCGGATATTGTTCGTTATAGAACAGACGTAAGGAGCGTGACAGGTGTTTTAAAGCCTGATTGATCCGCGCTTCGGACACATGTTGTGCCAATTTCATAGTGGCGATGGAGTCTTCCATCAACTTATTTCGCTGCTCAAGCTGCTCCACCATGCGGTTGAGTTGTTCAATTTCAGCATGAGACATGCGCAGGGAATCCTGTAAAAGAACAATTTGATTTTCCTGAGCCTTATGCCAGGATGAATCAATCACCGTGCGAACCGGAATGCCATCTTCCGTGGTGACACTTTCAATGGACAATCCCCGGCCGCGAGTCGCTTGCTTTTTCTCCCTGGGTAGAAAGTAATCCAACCCAATGGTAATGGCCGGCGGTTTGTCTGCAGTCGCATCGCCAAAACTGGGGATATTCTGCATGTTCGATAACGCCAGATTAAATTTGTATTCCGTGGTCAGGGGTACGCGTACACCCATGTTTACTGAGCTACCGTCCCATTCCAGCATGAGATCCATACCGCCCCGATCGGCCATGATATTGGTATTGAGCAACATGCCAATGAATATACCAAAGGAATTGGGCATAGCGGTTTTGACGGTGTCTACGATACGATTATTTAAATAATCAGGACTTGTAGCATTTCCTAAAATCGGTTCACCCGTATCCCAAATACCGTTGGTATTCGAATCGGTAAATTTATCTGTTAAAAGTGTATCAATCATGGTTTTCCCAAAATCAATTCCGTAACGACCGGTTCCAACTCCCAGGTAGGTCTTCAAATTGTATTCAGCGAAACTGTTCTCACGACTAATCAGCATGAAATAGGAGAGATTACGCACCTGATCCGATACCGTTTGATTCGTGGTATTGGTTGAATTCAAATCAAAGGTTATATCCGAAACGCCCACCCCGATGGCCGCCTCGCCATAAGTGAACAGTCGGTCCTGAACATGCAGGGCCAGTTGAGTTGGCGCAGTGGATCCGGTGCGCTGGACGGTGGAGATTCCCAGTCGAAATGATCGGGTGATGTCCGTTTCAATGAACAATCCGCGATTCCATGCCTGCTGTGATTTGGTCGCAACGGTTTCGGACCCCAGATACTGCGTACCAATGCCAACCCGTAGCAAATAGGGGTACGGGTAAAGACTGGTCGTGGGGATATTCATCATGACCCCTGGTCGTGAAAAACTGAGTTGTGTCTGGCCAACGGTGATCGCTAAAAGTCCCACCAATAAGATGAATAAACCCTGAGTTTGCTTTAGGTATCGCATGCAACAACCATTTCCATTATTCATGCTGCGATAATTTCCGCGCACGCTGTAAAAACCGGGTAGCAACCATCACATAGTCACTACCTGGATACTGATCAATCAGATGTTCGAATACAGCCTGTGCTTCTTTCATGCGGCCCTGTTTTTCATAGATAATGCCCCGGAGCGCCAGTGCGTCGTCAAGTTTATCCGAGGCGTTATATTTACTCACCAATGTCAACTCCTGCTCCGCGGGATTCATTAATCCCAGCGCAAAATAACACGCCCCGGCATAATATTGCGCGCTGGCTTTTAAATCTTCATTCTGACCATAAGCTGTGAGTCGTTTGAAATCATCCAATGCGGACAAATAGGATTGGCGGTGATATTTCGTCAAGCCGTCCCGATAAATTTGTTCTTCGGTACGATTGGGTTGATCTGGACGGGACTGCAGGCTGGCAACCGCTTCGGCGGGGATTGACGCTGCTTCATTCCAGATGCTGTCACGGGTCGAATCCGCATGAACGGCTAGTGAATTCTCAGATTGTACCGGATTTGACACGACTTCAACTCGTGATTCCAGCTCAACCAAATTTTTACCCAAAAGACGATTTTGTTTTTCAAGTATCGCCAAATCGGTACGGTAACCGGCCCCCTGCTCGGCAAGTGAGGTTTTGAGGCTATCAATTCCCCGGTACAGCTTGGCAATTTCCAGCTCCATGCGCGCAACCCTGATCTGGTAATCCAGAACGAGCTGATACAAATCCATATCGCCACCCAACAACGGCTGCTGATCCGCCGGTTTCATTGTTGGCTTCATATTTTCTGTAGGTTGGCTCGCTGGGGCAGTTGGAACTTCGACTGGGCTATTCTCGGCCGATTTTACCGCATTTGTGTCGGATGGCATTTCCAGAGCTTGCGTCGAATCCACAAGCGGCACCGCCACAGTATCCTGGATAAAAATGCCCAAATCATAGAGCAATTTACCCTGTTCTGGTGATTGTGCCCGAAGTCCTGTCATCATGAGGAACACCGATAGTCCATATTTAAGCCAGCGCCAATGCATGGGCCTTGCTTATAGTTTTTTCCCGGCAAAGTACTCTTTCACCCGGGGCACCATATCGCTTTCCGGATATTGTTTCAATACTTGTCGAAAGAGCGTTTCCGCTTCACCGCGATTACCGATTTGCAAATAACACATCCCGATTTTAAACAGGGCGTGGTCAGCTTTGTTGTTCTCCGGGAAAGCGCTCACCTTTGAGAATTCTTCAATCGCCTGTTGGTAATTTTCCAGTGAATAATAACATTCACCAATCCAGTACTGACAATTGTCAGCATACGCACCATCCGGCCAGGCCGTGATCAACTCTGCGAACAAACCAGTGGCCGATTGATAGTCACGTTGGAAATACTTGTTCAGCGCGGCATTGTATTGCCGGCGATATTCGCGCTTGGAAAGCGGCGGTTGATTAATGGCGTTTACTTCAGCCGTGACCTGAGCCTTGGGGCTTTCCGTGGGTGCCGGAGGTTCGGTTGTCACCGCTGTTTCACTCACAGCAGCATTCGCCGAATCCGGTGTTATGGGTAGGTCTTTGGGACTTCCCTGTTCTGCAGCCAACTTAGGCAAAATATCATCGGCCAGTACCTGAAGCCGTTGGTCCAGTGAATCTTTGGCTGTTTTTAGCGTATCAACAACACCTCGCAGCAAAATGATTTCGCTATTTAAAACATCAATATTTCCGCGCAATTCAATGATTTCAGATTCTTTGGCTTTGGAGTCTTGCTCTTTGTTGGCCAGGGTTGTTTGATAAACGGTGAGTTGCGAATCCATTTGTGCCAGGTTGTGCTTCATTTCCAGAATTTCACCCTGGGTCGTCTGTAATTTACCGATTTCCTCCGATAATGCTTTCAGTTGTTGCAGCAGAGCCTCCTGAACCGGGTCTGGTTCGGACGGTTTGCTGCCGGCGCAGGAGAATAACAATGTCGTAGCAACAACGACTGTAAAACAATATTTCCAGAATCTATTCATATTCTTCCCATGCGATGGCGTAAGAGTAGCCGATAAAATTGCCAAAGGATTTGGGGATGTATAACTCGAAACTTCCGCCGGCACCCGGATAAAGCGAGGTGTCTGTGGTGACACCACTTTTAAAGGTATGGTGCGATCCTTTCACGAAAGCGGTCAATTCTTTGGTATCACCACTCCAATTCATTCGAAAGACAAAATTTACTTTGATGAAATCTGCCCGCTTACCACCGATGTTTTTAATGGTACCAGACAAAATGGTGTTGCCGCTGCGATCCTTGCGCTCTTTAACCGTACCGGAAAGGACAGGATTTGCCTGTAAATCCTGCGACGCCGAACTGATGCTGGCTGACTGGTCGGTTGGGGAAGAGAGTGTCACATTTGAGACACCACCGCGGGTCGGAGGAGGTGGAAATTCTTCCGCCAGTTGGCTGGCTGGAACTGTTTCCGGTGCCGTTGCGGGTGTATTATCTACAATCCGCACAACCTGGCTGCGGTCAATGGAAAGTACACCAATCAAGGTCTTGATCCGGATATTCTGATCATCCTGATCCAAAATATCACCATACATTTTGGAACCGTTGGAGAGGTGAATCTCTTTGCTATAAATGCTCAGTGGGTTGAGCCAGACTTCACTTTTACTTTGGAGTTCAGATACTTGAGATTGAATATGTTTCACCTCTGCTGAAAGTTTTTTCAACTCGAAGTTCAACTCTTCCAAAACAAAATCTGATCCTTGTTGTCCTCCAGCGGCGGGTCGCGCATTGGAGGGACGCATTGCCAGAGCGGTCTGTTTTCCAGCAACATTGCCGGCGTCGGCCGGTCTGGTCACATCCGTTTGTCCGGTTTGATCGGGAGTTGAAGTGATTGAGGCGGGCATGGAATCATCACCCGTCGCCTCGACCTTCGTCGCCGATCTTCCAAAACATCCTGCTAATGTTAAGCAGAGTGTTACCGATACAAAGGCATTCAGCTGAAGATACTTCATCTTCGCCCCTTATTCGGCTTGTATGCTATTTTGTTGTCCAAGCGGCATGACTGTCCTGCACAGTCGCCTCTTGAAAAATATAGGTGTATTAAAAAACCTTGTCAAGAAATATCATGCTTGCTTTTAAGGGGTTAAGGCAATGACTTAAATAAATGGTTTAAGTGCTACCATATATTGTAGTCTCGAGCTAAATACCGCCAGATTTAGTTAAATTGATTGTGGTAATAACGCTATCATACCGGGACTTATCGCCCTTAAATCACCAAAAAACAGCAGACTTGAATCAAATTATCTGTATTTGGTCGAATAAAAATTATAAATCGATGATAGCGTTATCACCTGAAAAATTACCGTCCCATCCTCACGGATGTCAACTACGCATTAAAACGGTAATTCTTCTTCCGACTCGTCCTCACCAGCCCCTTCCGGAGCCTGATGTTTTTGTGGGCCCGCACCCAAAAGGGTCAGACGATCTCCGACAATTTCCGTGACGTAGTGTTTGACGCCTTCCTTGTCATCCCATGTTCGGGTTTGAAGTCGTCCTTCAACCAGAATCATGCTGCCCTTGCTGACATACTCCTCAGCAAATTCAGCCGTCTTTCCCCAAAACACCAGCTTGTGCCATTCGGTCGATTCCACCCGATCGCCTTTTTCATCTTTGTGCGTTTCGTTTGTGGCCAAGCTAAAATTGGCAATCGCAGTCCCTTTTGTGGTAAAGCGAACGTCCGGTTTTCCTCCGACATGACCAACTAACATAACCTTGTTCAGGCTGTTGCGCTGCATAAGACCTCCAGTTTTTTATTCAGTTGAATGAACAGCCACAAACTAAAACGGAGTTACTTAAATGGCAAGAAATAAATAGACTTTGGGGCGTTAGGGCAGATAAATGAACTTTGCCGTGAACGTTTCGGTTGAAATATTCATGGTTAAAAAATACAAACCCGATGCCATTTGGGGTAAATTGGACAAACGAATTTCATTCACCGAAACAGCTTCCGGCTTACCTTCCACCACCACCTGTCCCCGCAGATTAATGATCCGGTACGACTGTGCCAGGGGCGCTTTGTTTTTGTTCAAAACAATGGTCAATGATGTTGCGGTCACCGGATTGGGCCATATGTAGCTTTGCTCGTTCGATTCGAGTTGTTGCGTCAGTTTATTGATAATAGCGCCAACATTGGGAACGCCCCAGCCAAAAGCATTGTCGGGAGCGTTTGACCGGTTTCCTGCTGATCTGAAAAGAGCAATAATACTATCAGGAGCAAGCGTCGGTGATACCTGTAGCACAAGTGCCGCGCTTCCGGCAATCATGGGGGTCGCGTAAGAGGTTCCGGTGCCAAAATAATAGCCGCCACTTTGTGACGGCAGGTAAACCGTGGTACCCAGGGTCACCACATCCGGTTTTATCCGGCCGTCAGCCGTGGGACCTTGTCCCGAACTGCTCACAACATGCTGAGAACGATCCACGCCACCAACACTTAGCACGTGAGCACCGTCTGCCGGAGCCCAAAGACTGCTGATCCCGGGACCTTCGTTACCCATGGCGTTCACCACCAAAATCCCCCGCGTAGCGGCCAAATTGGTAGCCAGGGTTATAACGGTCGTGTTCCCGTCCAGTGCTGAAGTCGGGTAATTTTCACTGGAATTATCAAATTCCTTGTAAGCTAATGATGAGGAAATGACGTCCACGCCAAGTGCGTCAGCCCATTCAAGCGCTGCTACCCAGTTGTCTTCTTCTGCATGAGATTCACTCGCTGCATCCTCGGTACGCGCCAATAAAAATCGAGCGCCATAAGCTGCACCGATAAATTCACCCGGCAGATACCCTCCAATGAGTCCGGTACACGCCGTACCATGTCCTGAGTCTGTGCCATCCAAATTCGCCTCATGAGCCACAAAATCGTATCCGGCAATGACATCTATCTGGGAAAAAACGGGGTGGTTTAAATTGAATCCCGTATCGAATACACCGATCAGAACATTCTCTCCTGTCCAGCCTGCCGAATGAAGTGAATTGAGCCCAAGCATTTCATTTTGGGTCAGTGATTCACCGTAGTCGAGGTTCGTCATTTTTCCAAAAACCGGCGTCATCGGCGTTGATACGATCGGTGAGGAAATAGCCACTGGTTTGATTTTCAATACACATTCGAGCTGGCTGATTTGATTCAATTCCTGATCCGCCTCCGTATAAATACTGATCGCATTGAACCATCGCGAGCGCTGACGAATGGTTGCACCGCTCAATTCCACCTGATCCACATAGGGTTCGTAAACCGGAATCTCCAGCCAGGAATCATCCTGCCCCCGCAAAGCCAGGCGTCGCTCCGCCACCGGACTCAAACGGATCGGTTTCTGCAGTGAAATCGGACCTTTATTTTTAAAAAACACCCAATTGATTTGCGTGGTCTGTGCAGAAACCGATGTCACCAGGATTACCCCGGTAATCAGAGCTGATAATTTCCGGATTCGTTGAAATCTGAATCGAACCATCGGGTCACCGTGATTAATGACTAAACCATAACTGGCTTCATCCGGGCAGTGAAATGTCGCAAAACCGGTGCTTCGTAGGTCAATTCAAACCCCTTCAGATTCTCTCGGGCTTCGAAAATCTCAATGATGTTTTCACCCACATATTCCATCTGGGAATTGGTATAAACCCGCCGGGGGATGGCTAGCCGGACCAATTCCAGATCAGGATAACGAACGACGCCTGTTTCGGCATCTTTCTGAGCGAACATCAAACTTCCGATCTCCACCGCCCGAATTCCGGCATGGAGATAAAGCTCAACGATGAGGGCAATCCCCGGAAATTGGTTTTGAGGAATGTGTGGTAAAAATGATTTTGCATCCAAATACACGGCGTGCCCGCCGGTGGGTTTCAGGAATGGCACGCCCGCCTCTTCCAGACGATCACCCAAACGCGCCACCTGACTGATGCGATAGGCCAGATAATTTTCATCCAACACCTCTACCAGACCCCGGGCAATTGCTTCAAGGTCACGACCCGCCAAACCACCGTAGGTAGGGAAGCCTTCAATCAAGATCAGTCTGTTTGTCAGTTTTTGTGCCAAAGCATCGTCGTTCAGGGCAATGAAACCACCCATATTCACCAGACCGTCTTTTTTGGCGCTCATGGTACAGCCATCGGCATAGGAAAACATCTCGTTGGCAATTTCAAGAATGCTCTTGTCAGCGTAACCGGTTTCCCGCGTTTTGATAAACCAGGCATTTTCGGCAAAACGACAGGCATCCAGGAAAAATGGAATCCCATGTCTGTGTAAAAGTTCGGAGGTCCCGCGAATATTGGCCATGGACACCGGTTGGCCACCCCCGGAGTTGTTGGTTATGGTTAGCATTCCCAACGGAATTTTCTCAGCCCCAACCTTTTCAATCAGTGCGGCCAACTTGGTTAGGTCGATATTTCCTTTGAAGGGCAGAATTTTATTCGGGTCTTTGGCCGCTTCATTGACCAGATCAATCGCCACACCGCCGTTGTACTCCACATTTGCCCGGGTGGTGTCAAAATGGCTGTTATTCGGAACCACCAACCCTTTGTGCAGAATGGTGGAAAACAGGAGATTTTCCGCCACGCGTCCCTGGTGTGTGGGGATCACATGTTTAAAGCCAAAAATGTCCCGGATGGTTCGCTCGAAATGGTAATAATTCCGGCTGCCGGCATAGGATTCATCACCCAGCATCATTCCAGCCCACTGATTATCGCTCATAGCGCTGGTGCCACTGTCGGTTAGCAGGTCGATATAAATTTTTTCGGCTGGAATATTAAAAACATTATAGCCGGCTTTCATCATTTCAGCTTCACGCTCTTCGCGGGTGGTACGACTGATGTGTTCAACAACTTTGATTTTAAATGGCTCTGGTGGGTATTTCATGCCCGGTTCAACTCCCTCTGATTTAGATTTTCCGGTGCTAAGATACAGTTTGAGTTTTGCAAAGGCCACGCCGGACATGTAACCCGGGTTACGATTTCTTTTCAGTTTTTAAAATGAATTTGCTTGGCCATTATCCATGAAAGATTTAGACTGTCGGTCGGAACCCAAACTGCATGAATGCTTATAAGGGCTGTTTCGACTGGTTGTAACTTGATGGGAAAAATGAACTATTTACACACACTCATGGGATTTTTGTTGATTGCCGGCGCTACCAATTTGATGGGAGAGACCTCAGCCTACCATTTGCTGACCTTCCCATTCAATACCCGCTCGGCAGCCATGGGGGGAACCTACGCCGGTACTGGCGGTCGTCAATTCCAACTTTTTACCAATCCGGCTTCCGTAGCTCTGACCCAGAACCTGCAGGCACAAGCCGTTTCGGTGCCCCATTTGGCGGGCATCCAGGGCATCGGCTTGGGAGGCGTTCTCCCTATCGAGCGACACCGCTTTTTTGGTGAGGCTACCTATTTCAATTACGGGACTTTTGACCAAACCGATGAAACCAACACCGTTACCGGGACATTTGGATTTCACGAGCTCTACATCAGCGGTGGCTATGCCTGCGACATTCTACCCCATATCGCGCTGGGAGCCCGAACCGGACTATACTATATGGCTGCTGACAATGAATCCAGCCAGACTTGGGTTTCTTCAGTTGGCGGCATGTTTCACACCCGGGACGATTCCACAACGATTGGCATCGTTCTTATGAATTTTGGTACCGAAAATGGAGCAGATCAGCTTCCAACCACTTTGGCAATCGGTGGATCACAGCGCCTCATGTATTTGCCGGCAAGGGTCAATCTCGACGCCCAGATTAACCAACAAAACCGCTGGCGAGTCGCATTGGGCGGTGAACTCTTTGTGAATGATTATCTGACATTGCGGCTGGGGTTGAATTCCTACCGGTTTGACCTGCAAACCAATGTGTTGCGAACTGATTTTATCGCCGGTGGTACAGCGGGATTCGGGTTGACGATTAAGAATTTAGGTTTCGAATTCGCCATGCAGAGTTTTGGTGGAGCGGGAGTTGTTCAACAGATGTCAATTGCTTTTAATTTGTAAATCCATCCGACCGCGGAAAACGCCGATTACTACAAATCAAAAATAGCTTGCCGGAAGTTTTTCAGCGTGTCTCCCTGAGCTTTGCCTGTCCGGCTCTCGACGGATCGAAGGGTGCGCTGAATTAATTTTTTTGATTAGAATACTTCCCCTGAATTTGCTATTCAAAAATCATAAATTTTTCCCACCACTGCCGTCCTTCGACAGGCTCAGGAAGGCGGTTATGGTTGAAAA
>MNWS01000100.1:441-3231 GCA_001872685.1 Fidelibacterota bacterium CG1_02_48_14 | reverse complement strand
ATTGGGATCGCCAATAGACCCATAATTGGTGATTGCTGTCCGCATACCAATGGCACCGGAACCGAAATGGACCGGCATGGTGGTAAACACCGTATCACTTGCACTGCCATTGGTAAAAATGGCCTGCACGCCGTAATGGTAATTCACACCCGGAGCCGGACTCTCATCAAAAAATGTGGTGGTACCATATTCAGATGACAGCAGTGTAATGGCTGTCTCATTTTCCGTTTGACGAAAAATGTTGTACGCATCCACGGAAAAATCTCCGGAAGGAGAGGGTGCCTGCCACTGTAGATTGATGCCGGTTGTGGTGGCCATCGCCAGAATATAATTGGGCTCCAGACCATTGAGCCTTTGGTTGGAAAAACTCATGTCTACCTGTGACGGTGTGCTTTCAAGATCATTGGTCTTGGAAAAAATGAGAGCCATTAGCTGGACCCCGGTCCCTGGATTTGGAATGGTATCACCAAACACAAAATTGGAATCGGTGGTCACCGGAATCGACCCTAACCCTGTTTCGGCATCATACGGAACATCCACCACTTCGAAATTGTCAGTCATGGGCTCAGGGAAGCCACTCCGGAGCATCACCTTTTTGATTTTGAAATCCTGTTGGGGAATTCCACCGAAGAACAGCGTGTCATCCGGGCTTAGGTCTGGGGATACAACCACGATATCACCATTAAAATTTTGAAAATATGCTCTGCAAACTTTGTAACTGAATGACCATGGCGAAATATTGTGCAAGTTGTAAGGAGCGCCATGCCCTTGCATGGTATCCCAGGGGATATTCCCGGCATTTTTCCCGCTGGGGGAAGTGTTGAAATTGAGAAATTCAAAATTGTATACGCCGCCGTACAAGGAATCGGTTGCCGGTGTAGCAGGACTATCCTGAACCATATCCAGAAAACAGGCGGTGGCGTAGTTGGAGAATGCCTGGGCAGCTGTGGTACTTTCGTCAAACTGGGCGATAGCCTCATCAACGGCAGCGATCCCTGGTTCATCAGAGGTAGCAATTGCTTCAATGACCGCCAGTGGCTCACTGGGATCTGAATATTTTTCCGTCAGATAGGTGAAGAAGTTATAGACATTAAACAGGTCATTCCGGCTCTTCAGCAGACTGGCGTTAATGTGGGTCAGCCCGTTGGCCGCTGTTGCCCTGGTGTCGGTACCATCCCCAAAGAATTTCACATTCCCCACCGCCTGTTCTTGTAGTATGAGCGCGACACCAACGCGAACCCATTCTTCCTGCTGCGGTCTTTTTTCCAATCCGGAGAGCAGCGCATACTGGTAGGTTAACGCATTGAAGATGGATTGATTCCAGCCGGAGTAGGGCATTGTCCCTACAATCTGGGGGTCAACATCCAGGTAAATAATATCGCCCTGATTGGAATAGGGGTCGTCCGTTGTGTCGGCCGGTGTTACATAACCACCCGTAAAAAAATCACTGTTAGTATCATTCCTACCCCGGTCAAACTCATCGGCAATGTCGGTGAGAAACAGGATGACCTTCCCATTCCCGTCTGTATCGTAAATGCCGCCATAATACTCATCCACAATAGCCTGAATGCCCCGGGTCGGATCGGCTGGGGCCTGGGATTCGAAAGCGGCTTGAATGGCATCCAAATTTTCTGCGGTCACTCGTGATTCCCAGACATTTTCATCCACATAAATATCCACATCGTTCCCAATGAGTCGTAACTGACCATACTGACTCATAGGATCTGGCGGGAATGCCTCAAAACTGTGGATCCAGAACGGTCGGCCGACGTGTAGTCCCATCGTAATGGATTGATTGTCGAGTCCGGCAGCATTTCTGAGGTTACCTGCGGCAACGATTAATTGTGAATTAATAATTTGATTATCAGGTAGAGACATAATCGTGTTGAACACATCTGCTGTTAGCTCAAGTGTAAATTCGCTCACAAATCCATTCACGGGATCAGCGGTAATTGTCCCTGCCAGCGTGATATTATTTATACTGAATCCACCTGCTTGAATTTCCGATAATTCCACGGCTTCATTAGTGATGATATTTAGTGAGTGATCGAACAGGTTAAGTCTTGCCGACGTGATCACCGCTGCGGTTGAATCTGTAATAAAGGTCAGTGGAATTTCATTCTCGATCGTTGTAGGATCATTACCATTCAAAAACAGAAAAGCGTTGAATTTCCGGGGTTCTACCGTGACAACTAGTGAACTTGCATCCGGATTATTTTGTAGTAGCAATGCATCATTTGGCGAAAGTTTGAAGTAGGTGTTTCTCTTTGCCCCGCTGTAAAATGGTGCCCCCGTACCAAAAGCCCCAGACTCATCTGTCACGGTATCGTAAAATCCAAACCCTGTTAATTGCTGCCAGGTATCCGGTGGATTATCTGAATCACCGGATTCTAATGCTTCTTCCAGATAATAGCCGACCCCCAAAGTTAGATCCCAGGTAAGTGTAAGTAGCTGTGTATCAGCATTGTATGTGGCGGAGGTCAGATTGGGCGGCTGTTCATTTACCGAAGTGGTAGAAATTATATGCACGGGCACATTCTCAACAGATTCATTACCATTTTCCAGATTATCGTAAATCGAATATCCAGCAATTGAGAGTGCCAAATCACCCGTTTCAAGCAGTCCCTCCACAATATTCTGGTCGTGAATGGGCAATTTAAACTTGAACGCCGAATTATCCGTACCGGCTATCCAGGACGGGTTACCTTCAACTCCCGAAAGGACATAAGTCGAACTCCCGTTTGAGAAGGAAAAATTCGAATAAACCGGAGCCGGATTGGTAATTTTGAT
>MNWS01000100.1:0-434 GCA_001872685.1 Fidelibacterota bacterium CG1_02_48_14 | reverse complement strand
CCATCATTTTGAAGATGGGTGAAGTACAGGGATAATTCGTTTTTCGAGACATTATAAAGAATGGAATCCGGCACAAAACTCACCGGGTCAGGCGTAAATTCGACAGATGCAATGGTTTCAACGTTTGGGTTATATGCCACATCACTGAAAGCCCAGGGTAGGAGTTGAATTTCCAGGTTATTCTCAGGATCGAGCCAGGTTTCCAACCGCATGGCGTCGAATGGCGTGAGGATCATGATCATGGAATCGCTATCGATGGTAGCGAGTGAATTCGCAAATCCCTCCAGGGTCATTGTATCGCCATTTCCGTCCTGAAAGGTGATCTGCTCATGCCGCATGTTGCGCTCTCTATCGAGCACACCATTGCCGTTACGATCTTCACCGGAATATTGGCCAGCAACCGGGGGTTGTAAAACACCGTCCCCAGGACCGAA
>MNWS01000004.1:12468-18597 GCA_001872685.1 Fidelibacterota bacterium CG1_02_48_14 | reverse complement strand
GTGTTGTTCCATCTCCCTGTAACCATGCACCGGTTCCCGAAGCAGGATCAAGGGTCCAGCCGACAGGTGGCCAGACTTCGAAGCCTTCTGCTAAATATTCGGTTGCAACGTCACGTACAGAAGGACGAACCGTATTAGATTGAATGAATTCAAACAAACCGTTCTCTTCCGCGAGCTGTTTTTCAGCCCGTGTGAGCGTAGAATTATTTTCAATTTTGGCTTTGATCAAACCAATCGGCGTATTGTCTTCACTAATACTCCGAACGTTGTCTGCTAAAGCCAGGCTTGCTGTAAAAGCAAACAGTAAACTAATCAGTAGCCCTTTACGCCACATAGATCCTCCTGGGGTTGCATTGATAAAAATTTTTCCAGCGCATGTGCGCAAAAACATCCCTATCTCTTTTTTCGCGTTGAGGTCAAAACTATCCACGGATCGAACTTGATTCAACTGATATTTTTGAAATTCACGTGATACATATCCTGTTGATAATGATGGTTTTCGGGAATTATGTACACTTTATCCTATTGTTATTGTTCGTGATATCCTTGTTTTTTCTGATCCTTCGGGAATGATGACAAGTATTCACATCTTCGAAAAATTCACCGGAATGGTTTTCAAAATTTGCCCCACAGTGCCCACGGCGTAAGCGTCAGAAATCAAAAAACCTGGCAATCAATAGAACACGGAAAACACAGATCGGACGGAGCGATCAGCATGAGCAGAATATTTATGACTCACATTATCCTGGTCAGGCTTCGATCCCTCGGAGACAGATTGATACCAGGTTTCGCAGAGCAAAGCTGAATTGAAATAGATGGAAATGGAGATAGAGAAAGAAGAAAGAGACTCAAAGCTCGAAGCTCAAGTAGCGATCCACCCGCTCGCCCTTCGACGAAGCTCAGCCCCGTAGGGATCCCTTTGGGAGGAGACGAGCGGTAATGACGAATATCCAATGTCTAATGACAAACCTCAAAGCTCAAAGCTCGAATACTAACCCTCCCCCGGCGACTGCCGGGCCACCCCGTTTCCCATGGGGATCCCTTCGGGGCAAGCAGGGACTATAACCGTCAATGTCGAATGACCAATGACCAAAAACGAAGTAAAACAAAAAGAAACGCCCCGGAATTTCCGAGGCGTCTCACTTTTGTTTTTTTTATAAGATGGTCGTTATGTCATCAGACAGGTACTTACTTGATGTAAGCCATCTTCACGGTCTTGGTGAATGACCCTGCCCGCATCTGATAGATGTAGATACCCGTTGGTACAGGCTGACCCATTTCGTTCAGGCCGTTCCATTGCACCTGGTAATAACCAGCATCTTGCCGCTCACTAACCAGTGTATTCACGACCTGTCCCAACATATTGTAGATAACCATACTCACCTGAGCCGCTTCCGGCATCTGGTATTTGATAGTCGTCGTCGGGTTGAACGGGTTCGGGTAGTTCTGCGCCAGGGCGAAGGATTTCGGTAACGGCAGGCCTACTTCGACCTTGCCCAGAGCGATGGTATTTTCAATCGCCCGTGCGCCGGAAGCGCCAATCACGACATCCTTCAGCTCCATTTCCACAACGCCGGTTTCCTCGGATTTGACACGAACCGGCAGGTTAACCAACACACCATTGGTGGTGTGGAATTGGCCGCCCATAGGGTTCAGCATCATAAATCGAAGTTCGCCGGATTCAACAGCCGTGAACACTTGCACCGGTATTTTGCTATCAGCGATAACGGGTGTTCCGATTTCGATGCGATTTGCATCGAAGGTCAGTGTCGCCTGGAATCCTGACAGATTTCCGTCCCAATTCAGGTTCAGGGGAATTTCCTGCCAGAGTTCGGTGTTGTTGTTCAACTTCACATCCGGAACTTTGACTTCCACCGGACTGGTTGGGAGTGCGCTTGGTTTGGCGAGCGTGGGTGAATCAAGGATCATTTCCACCAGCATGACGGCATCAAGTACATTGTTCGAACCGTCGCCATTCACATCCATGACCAGCATTTCTTCAGGTGTTGGCGGATTGCCATCGTGAATGATAACCTGAATCATCCGGGTCAAGTCGTCAATGTGGAGTTCACCATCACCGTTGAGATCACCCATAATGGCAGTAACAAGTCCCTGAATTTCCACATTGTCAATGGCCCAGCCACCAGCCCAGCCGCCTGCATCATCGTGATGGAAAGCGAGGAAGACCTGATCCTGGCCAGCAAGTGCAGACATATTTACCGTGTAAGAAACCCAACCATCAACAGCCGGTACGGTATACAGCGGCTGCCAGGCACCCGTTTCACCAATGCGGTATTCAACAGTCGCATTGGAGCCATAGGCGGCATCAAAGTAGGTATCAAACACGAGGTTGACCGGACCCGATGACAGGGACAGGTCAAACGGCATGGTTACCAGCGCGTTGTTACCATCGAAGCCCGAGCCAGGCGCATCATCATTGATGTAGGCAATCAGGGTTCCGTTATCTGCAGGTCCCCAGAAAGCACTGGTCGCATCATCAGCCGTACCAACAAACCATGGCACCTCCGCCGGGTTCGTTTGGGTCCATCCGTCCGGGAACACGCCATTATCAAATGTGAAAACCGTTGGCGCGGGGCCGACCCAGACATTGGTGGCAGCCGGATCACTGAGATTCGGTACTTCGTCATAAGCCTTCAAGGTGTAGACATGGGGGCCATCATTGACACCGAGATCCATGAAGGACCATTCCAACTCAGGGACATCGGCGAGGAACGTACCATCACGGTAGACTTTGATACCCACCAGGTCATTACAGTCTGAGTCGTCTGCATTGACGGAAGGATCGGTCCATTCCAAGGCCACATTGTGTCCCATCACTGTCGCCATAAATCCGGTAGGCATACCGGGAGCCATGTTGGCCCGGGCGATGACCTCATTGGAGGGGATGGATTCTACGCTATTGTCATACACAGCGGTAACGGTGTAGAGGTAATCGATGTTTTCAGCAACGGCATCGTCGAATTCCATATCTTCTGTCACATTCCCAACCAAATCACCATCGCGATAGATATTAAAGCTGGCGATTTCCCGGGTTGTTGTACTGTTTGAGGTATGGACAGTGGGCTGATTGATCGTCTCAACCGGTTGTGCCAATTCAGAGTACTGCAATTCAAGGTATTGCTCTTTGGTCGCCCGATGGTCACCGACACGATAGTTCACAGTCAAGGCGGAATTATCCATTCCGAATGCCCGCATAAAGAAGTTCTGCGGGAAACCAGCCGGACCAATATCCAACCATGAATTACCAGCGGAAATGTCAGCATTGCCCCACTGTGTCCCCGGTACATGGACATAGGGTTCACCTACACCATCATCCATCGCTAAAGCAGTGAACTGGCTGGGTGTATTCACACCGACAAAGAAACCGTTCGGTGCATCAATGGGCTCCGGCAGTTCCAATTCATTCCATGAGTCATCGGTATTGGTGATGGCGTCAGAGGTGAACAAAATTTGGTCAACATCCGGTACACCAAATGCATCCAGACCCATGATATAAATGTAAATCGTGGTATGTGGACCACCTTCTGAGGTGAGATACCAGGTAACGCGATTCAATGTGGCATTGATCGGCCATGATGAGCCCATCACCACATTTGGACCAGGTCCGTTGAAACCCAATTGACCCGTTACAACGCCATCGTCATAGCGGAATTCAGTTTCCACGCCACCAGAACCCGGAGCGTTCCAGTTCAGCTCGATATACGTATCGTAATCGCCATTAGCACGGAGGTTCAGCGGTGGTGCTTCACCAACGACCAATGTCAGGATGCTGGACCGTTCAGATTCCAGGTTACCGGTATCGAATGCCTTCACATAGTAGCTGTAGGTATTGCTAACGGCTGGAGATTCCGTATAACTGGATGTTGTTACGGTAGCGATCAATGCATCGTTCCGATACACATGATAGGACGCCAGATCGTAATCCATGACATCATCCCAATCCAGTGTAACGAGATGATCGGCACCCGCCTCACCCACCAGACCGCTCGGTGTCGTCGGTGCATGGTTCACCGGTGTAGCGCAAGCTTCTTCACTGGTTGCGGAAGCGGTCGTGTAAACCGCAGAAACGGTGTAGCAATATTCCACACCATTCGGGATATATCCATCCATATAGGATAATTGATCAGTAGGCAGGGTATCGGAAACGGCAACACCGTCACGGTACACCACAAATCCCTCAAAGGAGCGCAGACTGTTATTGGTAGTCGGATTAATTCTCGGCGGGAATGTCATTTCAACATTTTCCGTTGCCATTCCCAGCGTGGCCATCTTGGTCAATTCCATGCTGCGAATTTCATCACGGCTCACAATGAGATCGCGGGCAACAGTAGCCTCGGAGACGGTCAATTCAAAATTGCCCGTTTGTCCGCCGAAACCATCAACCACGATGAGATAAGTACCTTCCGGCAAACTAACACCATTCAGTGAAGATGTCAGGAAGGAGCCATTGGCGGTACATTGCCCACCATCATCATTATAGAAACCAGTGGAGGTGGCACAATCCACGTTGAATATCTCCAACTTTGTGTCGTAATCGGTACCAGCTCCACAAGTGGTGACATTGATGATTTCGCCTTCAAAGATATAGATCGAGAAGGCCATATCTTCGCCCTGGCTACCCGAGACGGTGAAATCATCGCCCATACCGGCATTCGTTCCGGTATAGTTGAAGGGTAGTCCCATAATCACTTCATCAGCACAAGCCACCGGTTCAGGACCGGACATGCCTGGTTCGTGCCAAGTCAGGGCAACCTGCCCATCCATGCCGCCCTCGGCTGTGAGGTGAGTCGGTGGGAGTGTACCGACGGGGATACGAACAGCATCGCTGGGACCGGATTCCATGCCCTGGGTATCAACCGCAGTCACATAGTATGCATAGACACCCGAAGAATCGACTGTCTCGGCAAAATCGGAGCCTATGACATTGTCACCCACCAGCACGTCTTCGCGATAGACCCGGTAGAAACCCAGGTCATAGTCCATATTGTCGTCCCAATCAAGGGTAACATTCAAGAATTCATCACCGGCACCCATAAGAGCCATCGGCATCATCGGAGGATGATTCATTGGTGTCGCACTGGCTTCAGGTGAAACGGACTGCTCCGTTTGGTAATCAGCGGTAACGACATAGTAATAGGTTGTCCCGTTCAAAACCGGGAAATCCGTATAGTTGAAGGTTAATGTATCCACTGACGCCAGCAAATTCTCGGCAGCAACCGGTACGGAAGCTGTCAGCGAGCGGTAGATACTGTAGCCGCCAACGAATTCGCGTGTGTCAACTGCGGCATTCCGCTCGGCTGCACCGTAGGCAAATCCATTCACGACAGCACGATCATAGTCGGCACGCGTGGCGTAAGGCAGGCTTGCATTCCGTAAGCCGGTTCTTAAGGCCAATGATCCGCCTGGTACACTGGTCAAACCATCAATGGCGATATCATCAACTTTCAAAACGAACATATCTAAAGAGGTGCACTGAATGGCAACCCAGATGGTTTCACCGGCATAAGCCGATAAATCAACATTAAACTCCTCATAGGCATCGGGACCGACACCAGCCGGGAATTCATGACTCAGAACCGCAGCATCGGTGAAATCGGAGGGAGAACCACCGGTGGTACTCACCAGAACATTGAAACTCTCTTCGGAATATGCTGGATCCTGTGGCGAAGCCCAGAAACCAATACTGGACGAACCGGATGCGCCCAGAGCAGGCGTTACCAACCAGTCGTCATTTCCCGAGCTGTTGTAGATCACTCCCGCAGCTTGCGGTGAGTTGTGACCGACATCCTCAGATGGGTAATAAATTGCCCAGGTGATGCCGTCGCCGTCCTCATCATAAGTTGCCAGCTCGGTCGGCCAGTCAAGTCCTTCAAAATCCTGTGCATAGGATTCGTTCCCGGCGGAAGATCCGTAAGGTCCGGTCCAATGCAATTCAATGGTGCCATCCAGCCCAGATTGCGCTGAAAGTGTTGACGGCGGCAGATTGCCAACCGGCAGTATCAGCGCATTACTCGGTGCAGACTCCATTGCTTCCACATCAACGGCGGTCACCTGGTAGGTATACACGCTGCTGAGTGGCAGATTCTCATCGAAGGTTATGGCTGTTGT
>MNWS01000004.1:3044-12429 GCA_001872685.1 Fidelibacterota bacterium CG1_02_48_14 | reverse complement strand
GGCAAAATCGTAGTCTGTATTGGCATCCCACGACAATGATACATTGTGTGCATCATCGGCAGTCCCCTGCAAGTTGACAGGAGCCATGGGCGGATGATTGATTGGCGTGGCGCAACTTTCGTTGGAGTTGCTGTTGCCATCCGGATAAATACCCGCGATAATGTAGCAATATCCAGTTCCGTTGGTCACGGCAAGATCAGTGTAGGACAAGATTGACGCATCCAGTGTCGCGATGGACGATCCATCTCTCAACACTTCGTAACCTGTCAATTCGCGCTCGCGGGTTTCGCGTGGCGTCAAACCAGACTGATTGTGATTGTCCACGACATTGCCCAAGTCTTCGACGACGTTGGATTTATCCGTGATTTGTACAACCGGAATGTCCAAAGCGAGCGGACGGCTGTTAGCACGAGCTGGTGAGGACATTTCAATTGCATCCAAGTACCAGAATTCACCGTATGTGGAGGTGTACTCCCAGGCTAATCGAATGACAGCGCCGGTATAGGAGCTTAAATCAACAACTTCCAGTGTCCAGGTGCTCGGAAGTGGTGTTGCCCCAACGGGATCCCAGGTAAGGAGGTCGTCCCATGTTGTGCCACCATCCGTGGATACTTTCAAATAATTGGGTGCGTTATCCCATGAAAGTGCTGAACCATAATGGTAGAACGAAAGGGTGCTGTTTAATCCACCGACGGGGATGTCATTGGTGATCATCCATTCGTCAATGAACTCGCTGGATTGACCATCGCCACACATTGCTACCTGGCCTCCATCAGGAGCGGTAGCAGAGGCAGTAATACGCCAGCTATCGGATGCCGGTAATCCGGCAATTCCTTCAACAGTCCAGTCAGCAGGCATTCCCTCTTCGAAACTTTCAAACATGGGTTCGCCAGGATTGGCATTGGGCGCTAACCAGGTGAGGTCGACCCGACCGTCCAGATTCCCAACTGCAATCAGGTTCAGCGGTGGGATATTCCCCAGACCCACCGAAATGGTATTGCTGGGCTCTGATTCAGCACCGTCGTTGTCCACTGTCACCACAAAATAGTGGTAAATGCCACCAGCCGGAGCGGTGTCACTGTAGTCTGTGGTTGTAGAGGTACCGACCAGATAGCCTTCACGATAAATCGCGAAATGGTTAAAATCATAATCAGCAACCGGATATTCCCATGCCAGATCTGCAACCAGGCTACCCTCAGTGGTAGTCGCTGTCAGACCAAAGGGAGCGGTTGGTAAATGGTTAACCGGTGTAGCGCTAACCTCTTCCGAACCGGCTTCGTCGTCGTCATAAATAGCACTGACACGGTAATAATAGGTTGTGCCATTCACCAGACCGGAATCGTCATAGGTCGTTGCCAGGGTATCGCCGGCTGTCGTTCCAACCAGATTCCCTGCTTCCAGAAGAACCGGGGAAGTCGTGCCACGATAAATACCGTAATTAACCAATTGACGCAGGGTGGCTGGCGTGTGTTCATAATAGTGACGAACAGCACCACTCAAATTTACTGCATTAACAGGCAGGTTATTGGCCCGAAGTTTCTGCACTTCGTAACCCAAGGCGTTGACCTCTTCCGCGATAATGCTGCGGGCGGCCGTTGCCGAAGTCACATTTAAAGTATAGTTACCGGCAGATGTACTAAAACCATCAACGACGATTAAGTAGACACCGGCCTCTAAAGACACATTGTCAATTTCAGACTGCAATCCACAAAAATCATCGTTGTAATAACCCGTCGTGGTGATACAGTCATCATTGAAAACTTCCAGTTTGGAGTCGTAATTAGTGCCGCCTCCGCAAAGGGTAATATTGATCGTCGCCGCATCGCTCAAATAGAGCTGATAGGCAACGTCCTCATTGTCGGAACCACTAACGTCGAAATCATTGCCCATGCCGAGGTTGGAACCGGTAGCAGTGAAGGGTAAGCTCTCAATTAGCTCGTTAGCACATTCCAGCAACGGTGGAGCGGTTGTACCGGGGGGTGACCATTCCAGAATAGAATGTCCATCCAATCCGGATTCGGCTGAAAGGTTTACCGGCGGGAGGCTGGACAACACGCTAAATGCGTAAGTTCCGGCTTCAGGAGCAACCGTGTTATTGCCTGAGGTGTCAGTAGCGGAAACATAATACCCTACTGTCGTACCAACTGCCTGGCCAGGGATTTCACCTTCATAAACATCATTACCCAAAGCAGCCATGGCAACTTCGGTGAAGTTGGTCCCGTCTGTGGAGTAGAACAGAGATGTAATGGCCAACTCGGTATTGTCTGTAATGACGGCATCAATCACATAAGGACCCGCTGTATCCATCGTGAAATCAAAGCGGGTTACGCCGGAGATTTCAGGATCAACAATGTCGGTGTATGGTTGTGTGAAGAAATCGATGTAATTCTGTAATAAATCGTCTTTTGTCGTGGCACCATCAACCAAACCACCAAATTCAAACGACGTTCCAATCGTGTTACCACCAGGTGACAAAAAGGCGATACCGCAACCCTCAGCATCAGCCGGGTTGGTATGTATAACGAACGATTCAGGTGACAATGGCGCCAGGTGATCAATGAAGCTGTTCCCGCCGGCGTAGGAGAAATCCATGCCGGTAACAAAGTCAGCACCATTCACGGCAGCCAGGTCAGCGCCACCGTCTGATATACCATCAATATTGAAGACAGCATGCAAGTCTGTAGGGGTGTCATATGCCCACGTGTCGCCACCCTCCATATAGATTGGGCCACCAGCGTTGACATAATCTACCAAAGCACCTACTTCGGTATCACCCGGAGTGAGGACGTAATTGTCAGAATAAATGCCCAGGCAAACAAACACGGCTGAATACCCAGCTTGTGCCGGAGGACCAAATTGGAAAATGTCGGTGGTCTCAAATGCCGTGTAGCCCAGGTTGGTGAGGCTGGTGACAAATGCGCTACCACTCACTGAAGCCGATGGATTCCAGACCATGAACTCAGGAAATCCGTCATATATCATCGCACCCACGTTTATGGTCGCAGATGTTGCGTTGTCGGCGTCTGATGTCAATTCAATGGAGCCGGTGAAAGGACCAGCGGATGCCGGCGTGATCGTTACTTCCATCGTAACGGCAGATTCCATCGCAACCGTGACCGGAGCGGTCAGATTCGTTGAAACTTCGGCACCTGTGATGGTGATCGCGGTAATATCGAAAGCGGCGTTACCCAAATTTGAAATGGTTACATCCTGTGTAACCGCACCGTCATCTATCTGCAATACACCAAAATTCAGGTTCGTAGGTCCAACGACCATGTAGGAACCATTTATATCCTGAGGAAGATAGGTCGCTGTAATGCCAAAATTACCTGTCAGGGTCACATCTCCGGCGGTGGCGTCACTGATTGTGGACCAGGTTCCCAGGGTAACCCAGTTCCGATCCACATAATTTTGCTGAAGATCGTTGGCAATTCCCAAAAATGCGCCCTGATCCCAAACCACGACGTAAAAATCGCCACCACTGACCGGCAGACTTTCCACAGGAAGGGTCACCGTGACCAAACTTCCATCCGGGCTGGATAAATCAGTCGCACCTGATTCCCAGATGGCTGACCCATCGCCAGGTCCAACAGGGGCAGAGGGAGGACCCGCAATCCCGCCTGCGGCATCTTCGTAAATGCTGATGATACCGGCGGTAGAGCCAGCATCACCCTGGAAATAGAGCGTTAACCCTGTCAGGAATACCGGACCGGGTGCGGTGAAGCGAACGCCAAAACCGGCGCCACCAGTACCGACACCTATTTGACCTTCGAACGAACCATCATGGTACGCCAGGTCAATATCGCGCGTATTGGTTGGGGCAACTGTCTCAGCTTGCCAGTTTATTGACTTGGCGCCATCCGCCGAAGTCTGTAATCCGTGGGTGGGACGTAGTTTTGCATCAGCAAAGACTGCTGATGTTAACAGCATCAGTCCTGCGAATAACCACCGAACCGGTACCAATTTCTTCATGGGTAACTCCTTCATTATCTGCTTTTAATACAAAGGTGCGACGAAACGTCGCATGCTCCTTAAAACAGCTAAAATCCTTGTTTTTCGGCCTTTTCTGGCGGGGAATATAGACGGAGCCTATTTTCAAAACAAGCTGATTCCCTGAGGAATCTTTGCTGTCACTAAAATGAAACAATTTTGTGACGTGTGTCCTAAATTGTTTCACGCTCTTCATAGGGACTTTCAGAAAATCTCACTTCTTTCGCAGGCCGCCCATCCAAAATCGGACGGACAAACCCGTGATTGCGGCATGTTCAGAGGGTCTTCCAAGTGCCGTCAATTTCTCGCCTCCGGCAAAATCATGGAAATACCCGATTTCCGAACCCCAACGGTTATTGAAATTTAGCCCGTACAACATGCCAACCCGCTGGGATTGATCGCCTCCGACTCCGTTGGGAATCAACATATAGCGGACACCAAAATAAGAATAATTAAACTGCGTCTTCGAGACCTTATAGAACAGTTTGCGACCTTCCCTGATTTTTTCTTTGCGCGGTTTCTTTTTGGCATTCAGGTAGGTAAGGCTCAGGTTGTTATTCTGGTCAGCGCCAAACGCGGTGCTCAGATTGACCGAGTGTACCCGATTTTCAATCTGAATCAACCGGTAACTCATGTCAATGCCATCGCCCTGGGTTGGCGGCAAACCTACCCGAAAACCGAGGTCCGCCCGATCACTTAAACCACGACGGTAGACATACTGCGGAAATCCATTTTCCGAGGATATTAAAAATCCATTGAAAACTTCGCCTTTTTTTAAGGGCTCAGGCATCATCAATGGGTGAGATGTGCAGCCATAAAAACTACCCAGCATCCATACCAAAATGACGCTGAGGCGTAACCATTTTTTACGGATTTGACCAGTTCGTGGACAGTTGAAAAGCATTGGCGAAATTTTTCACCACACTGAAACGATTCCAAGCTTTTATTGTAGAACCAAAGCTTGGGAAAGGACTGTTGATAACCAGCCGGAACACTATATTTTACCCGCATGGTTGACTGAAATTATTGTGCCTGGAGAATTGAAATGCAAACCAAACCTGAAATCGTAAAAAATTGGATATACCGTTACACGGGCGTCCCTGCCGAGGAGTACGGGGAGTACGTGTTGCTCACCAACTTCCAATATTATGTAACCAAATTCGCCAAGATGTTTGATGTCCCAGTCCGGGGTTTGGATCGTCCCTTCAGCAGCGCCATCAATAAAGACGGCTTATCCATCATCAATTTCGGTATGGGCAGCCCGAACGCCGCCACTGCAATGGATTTGCTGTCAGCCTTTGAACCCAAAGGCGTCCTGTTTCTGGGAAAATGCGGCGGACTGAAAAAATCCACCGAGATCGGCCATTTCATTCTACCCATCGCAGCCATAAGAGGAGAAGGTACCAGCAATGATTACTTCCGGGCTGAAGTTCCGGCGCTGCCCTCCTTCAAACTTCATAAACATGTTTCACAAATTCTGGTGAGTCACAAACTCGAGTATCGAACCGGTGTCGTTTATACCACCAACCGCAGGGTTTGGGAACACGACGAGAAGTTTAAGGAATACCTCAGGGAGATTCGCGTGCTGGGTATTGACATGGAAACTGCAACCATTTTCATCACCGGTCTGGCCAATAATATCTCTCGCGGCGCACTGCTGCTGGTGAGCGATCTCCCCATGATTCCGGATGGCATAAAAACAGAATCTTCAGATAAAAGTGTCACACATCAATTCGTGGACCTGCACTTGGAGATCGGGATTGAAGCCATGACGAAGATCGAATCCCAGGGCGAAGAAATCCGTCATTTTCTCTACTGATTGATCAACTGAATTAAAGAAATATTCCGATTGAAGGATCAGGGCAGTCCAACTGACCCATGTCTACTTATTTGAACCGATTAAAATTCGACATTGGGTGATTGAGTCGTGGAGCCGTGGCGTGTGCAATAGCTCTTGGGTTCGGTACCCGGCAAGAATACTTCACGGGTGGAGGGACAATAGGCCGTCGCCAGATCATGGGATTCGGTGCAAATATTCGCAAAAACAACATCACCCTCCGGCGCTACAAAATCCTGCCCTACCCAACCGAGTGAATCATAACTTGCCTTCATGAACTTCGCCCAAATCGGCAGTGCCGCCAAGGCACCGGACTGGCGATTACCAAGCGAGACCTGAGGATCGTCCAGACCAACCCAAACGGCCACTGATAATTTAGTCGTAAATCCAACAAACCAGGCATCCGTGAAGTCTTGTGTCGTTCCGGTTTTACCGGCGTAAGGTTCCTTAAAACGATAGGTAGTTCGTGCCATCTGACCCGTTCCGTACTCCCCAACCGTCTGGAGCAGGGATGTCATGATATAGGCGGTTCCTCGACCAAGAACCTCTTTTTGTTCCTGCGGGAAAGTCTTAATAACAGTGCCGTAGCGATCCGAAACATCCAATATCCCCATCGGCTCTTTCCACACACCTTTACGCGGGAAAGTCGCGTAGGCAGCCGCCATTTCAATGGGAATGACGGTTTCCGTCCCCAGTGCCAGGGCGTCAAATGCCCGGAGAGGTGTCGTAATGCCCAACCGGTGCGCATATTCCACGACGGCCGACGGCTTCACCAACTCCTGAATCAACCTCACGGAAACCAGATTGAGCGATCGCCGTAATGCCTCACGCAGAGTGGTTGGGCCACCGGTACTGTTATCATAATTCTTCGGGCGCCAATCCGTCGTGTCGTTCATGTGAATCACCACGGGTTGATTAAGCACCTCCGTCGTTACCGGATACCGATTATCAATGGCTGTGGTGTATAAAAATACCTTAAAAGCCGAACCCGGCTGGCGACGCGCCTGAGTCGCACGGTTCCATTTCGATTCTTTGAAATTCCGGCCGCCTACCATCGCCCGAATCTGTCCGGTTTCCACATCCAACGCGACCAATTCCCCCTGAACCAGTAGCTTGCTCCTGAGTTGTGGTGCCATGGGAATGGAATCCCGCAACATGAGTTTGACTGAATCAATTGAGATGCCTGTTCCGGCTATGAGGGAGCCCAACTCGGTCGTATCTGAGCGTAACAGCCGCGCGTTCAGACTTTTCTGCAATACCTCTAATTGAGCCATCACCGTCTCATTGGCAATGTTCTGGAGACGCGAATCAAGGGTCGTTTTTATCGTCAATCCATCCCGATACAGGTCAATCCCCAATTTCTCGTCCCATTGCTCCATGATTTGCCGGACATATTCACCAAAGTAGGGTGCAATTTGCTTCTGTCCGGTCATCTCATTTTCTAATGTCACAACCGGTTTGCCTCGGTAATAATTCCGCTCTACCGGACCCAGAAATCCCTCGCGATACATGTTCTGGATAACCAAATCACGAACTCGCTGAGCCCGTTCCGGATGGGTCAATGGTGAATAAATCGCCGGTGAGCGTAAGACGCCGATGAGCAACGCCCCTTCGTCAATCGTTAATTCCTTGGCATCCTTGCCAAAATACCGCCGGGCTGAGGCCTGAATGCCGTACAATCCATGCCCGAAATAAACCGTATTCAGGTACATGGATAAAATTTCCTGCTTGGTGTAAGTCCGCTCGATCTGAATGGCGGTAATCAACTCCCGGAGCTTGCGGGTGTAGGTCTTACGAAATCCGATTTGATTATACAGATTCCGGGCAAGCTGCTGTGTCAGGGTTGATGCGCCATACGTGCGGCCGGTAATAACATTATTCAGGAGTTGAAAAACCGTTCGAAAGGGATTCATCCCCCAGTGTTTGTAAAACCGCTGATCTTCAGTGGCAATGAGCGCATCCTTGACATATTGAGGAATGTCATTGAATTTGACCAGGACACGCTTGGTGGTGAAAAGCTCCTGAATCACCTCCCCATCCTGGGATACAATGCGCGTTACGACATCGGGATCAAACTTTTCCAACTCCTCCAGGGAGGGCAAATCTTTACTCAGATAAAGCAGGAATGCCAAACCGAGCGCTGCCACACCCAGAGTAACCCAGAGTGCCAGTTTGAAATGTTTCTGAAACAGCTTGTTGTCTTTTACGATTTTCTTGAAAGCCATTAAAGTTGATTGAATCCTTGTTGCATGGGCTGATTTCCGCGCTATCGAGGTCGAATATAATCTGTCAACCCAAAAATAAAATCCCCGAGGTCAGTGTTCTGTAAATAATAAATCCGTCAGTTTGAAATCACTGACGGACTTATTTGCTTGAGAATCGATTGATTGATTGAGCCGCTGAGTTTTTTATAAAAAAAAGACCGGGCTAACCAAAGATCAGGCGTTTCGCAACCACATCCGATTTTGCCTTGATGGCTTTGTGCAATGACCCGCCATGACTGTCCATGGTCACCACTGCCGGAAAGTCTTTCACTTCGATCTGCCAGAATGCCTCTGGCACACCCAGTTCTTCCAACATATAGACATTCGGGACTTTCACCACACATTGCGCCAATACTGCCGCCAATCCACCAATGGCATGGAGATAGACTCCCCCGGATTTCGCCAATCCGGCCAGCGTTTTTTCGCCCATCCCGCCTTTGCCGATCACCGCCCGCACTTTGTAATGCTCCATCACGGCCGCTTCGTAAGGCTCCTCGCGAATGGATGTCGTCGGACCGGCTGCGACAAAACTCCAGTGACCGTCAGCGTGTTTTTTCACAACCGGACCACAATGATAAATCATGCTGTTGTTCAAAATCGGATGTAGCCAGTCCGGCCAATTATCATGAATGTATTTATGTGCGGCATCCCGGGCAGTAACCATGGTTCCGGTGATGGCGACTTCATCACCAATTTTGAGTTCGCGGATGGCTTTTTCGCTAATGGGTAGCTGTAGATTAATCATATTGCACCTCCCCGGAGGCATTTAAGTGCATGCTTTTACGCCGATATGCCCAGCACATATAGGCGATTGATACGAAAAACGACGCGGGTAAACGATGCGCCGTTCCGATTTTCACACCCAGAATGGTTGTTTTCCCACCGAATCCCATGGGTCCGACGCCGAGCTCATTCAGATCAGCATAAAGTCGTTTTTCCATGTTTGCCAATTCCGCATTAGGGTTAATGTCAGGTAATTTGCGGAAAAGTTGGGTCTTAGCAGTGAGGTGTGATGTCATTCGGTCACCACCGATGCCAATGCCTAAAATGCCCGGTGCGCACCCCAGACCCTGGGCGGCATTCACGGCATCAACGATAACCTTGTAAACCCCTTCCATGTCCCGTCCAGCGCCCAATCCGGTGTCCGGCAGTTTATACTGGGTCGAGACATTTTCGCAGCCGCCACCTTTGAGCATCAGTTTGAATTCGATGGCATTTTCGTCCCATTCCTCGAAATGGATGAATGGCTGATGCTCACCAACATTATTACCGGTGTTTTTCCCCGTGATGGAGT
>MNWS01000004.1:0-3031 GCA_001872685.1 Fidelibacterota bacterium CG1_02_48_14 | reverse complement strand
TCGCAAAATACTTTTTTCCACCGCTTCAGCCGTGACAGTCTCAATAAGCTGTTTCAGCTTGTTCATGGAAACACCCACCGGGATATGAACCTGGTAGATATTTGTCCCGGTGTCCTGGCAAATCGGTACCCCGCCAGCCCGGGCGACATCAATATTCTTCAGGATCATCCCGAAGACATTTTTGGCGGCCGAACCTTCGTCTTCATTTTCCCTGGCCGCTTCAATGGCAGCAACGACATCAGGGGGCAAATCAGTGGAAGCCTGTTTGATAAGCTCCAGTAATTGACCTTTTAAAATTTCTTCGTTGTATTGGAACATGCTGTTCCTCCTTGTTAATAAAGCCAATCCTAAGGATTGAAACCGATTTCCGCAAAGGTAAATCCGTTTCTACCAATCTGGGTAGTTGTGGAGCAAAAACCGTACTAAATGAAAACCAATTTTCGTCCCGATGCACTTCGGGATAATTTGGTTTACGAATTTCCCCGCAATAGAAACCAACGTGGTAAGCGAAAATTGGTATCGAATCTGCCTCGTGGTTTCGAGCATCTCCATTGCCACGACCTTCAGGTCGTGGGTGTCTGAATCATGACAGACTGGGCTTCAGCCCAAAACGCACCCAGATTTGTTGGGCCAAAGCCCAATCCGGTCCTCAAAAAATATCAACCCTCCGGGATTCAGAATGAAGTAACCAATTTTCAACACGACGCACGTCGGAATAAACTGGTTTACGGATTTACCCGTAATAGAAACCAACGTGGTAAGCGAAAAACAGGGTTTGGATTTGGAGGGTAGATGAATGTAAAAAATTGGTCTTCGATCCGTCGAGAGCCGGACAGGCAAAGCTCAGACAGACAATTTTTTACTCGAACGAAATACTGTGAATCCTTCGGAATTCAACCAAACCCAATCTCGTGCTCATTCTCGTACTCGTTCTCGATTCTCCAATTGAAATTTGCGTACACATCAATCATCACTCATCGTGCGTTTATCCAGCGAAACGAGGTGAAGACGAATACGGTTCCCCTTTCACCCGCTGATAAGTCCAGGTTGGCCTTCGACAAGCTCAGGCAGACAACCTGGTTTGGTTTTCTCACTGGACTTTGCGCAATCTTTGCGCTTCGGCGGTTAAGGTTTTCGTTCAGCCTTCGATCGGTCAAAAGCCGGACAAGTTCTCGTTTCTCTCGCCTCAAGCAGACAGCCTCGTTCTCGTTCTCGTACTCGTTCTCGTTCTCGTTCTCGATTCTTATTCTTTGATCTCTCTCTTTCTCTTTCTCTTTCTCTTTCTCTTTCTTCTTTCTTCTTTCGACTATTCATCCCAAATCAAAACCGGCAGGAAAATTCCTGCCGGTCTGCTTCGTACAATTATCTGCAAGTCGGTCAAAGCGTTACACTTCCCAGGTATCACCTGAGTAGAAAAGCGTTTCCAGCGTTCCTTGTCCGCGTTTTTCCTTTGCCTCTTCAATCTGGCGATACAACATCTCATCATACGTGGGTGCAACCACCGCCCGGAGCACCCCAAAAGGTGTCGGGAATACCGGATCAAGCGTCATCTGCAAGAGCATGTTGGTGATGATGGGATTGGTCTCATCGTGATGCAGGATATTCTCTGGCGTAAATTTATCACCCAGGGTCACCACCTTGGGATGACTACCATCAATGATGATTCCCTTGTCATTATCCTTACCGAAAACCATCGGTTTGCCGTGCTCCACATACAGCGCGTTGTCAGGGCGGGTTTGCTTGTTCGACACATCTTCGAACTCACCATCATTGAAAATGACGCAATTCTGATAGACTTCGATAAAAGATGTCCCTTTATGCTTTTGACCGCGCAACATGACTTCCTGCATACTCTTGGCATCCACATCCAACGCACGGGCAATAAATGTCGCCTCAGCGCCAAAGGCGACCGAAGCGGGATTAAACGGACGATCAACTGACCCAAAAGGTGAGGATTTCGTCTTCATACCCAACTTGGAAGTTGGTGAATACTGCCCCTTGGTCAATCCGTAAATGCGATTGTTGAACAGAATAATATTCAGGTCAATGTTGCGTCGAAGAATGTGGATCATGTGGTTGCCACCGATGGAAAATCCATCACCGTCACCGGTTATAACCCAAACTTCAAGTTCGGGATTGGCGAGTTTTACACCACTGGCTATTGCCGGTGCACGACCATGGATGCCATGAAAACCGTACGTATCCATGTAATACGGGAATCGGCTTGAACACCCAATTCCAGACACAAAAACATATTTTTCCTTGGCTGTTGCCAAATCCGGGAGCACGCGCTGCATGTTGGCCAGGACGGCATAATCGCCACAACCCGGGCACCAACGCACTTCAGAAGAGGAAACAAAGTCTTTGCGTGTCAACTTTATTTGCTGTGTTGTTATTTCACTCATTGTATTGGTCCTTTATCCTCAGATCCCGGCTAACTCAACCCAGGATTTCGTAGATTTTTTCTTCAATCTCAACAGCCTTGAACGGTTGACCCTGAATCTTGTTTAGGGTCAGAAACGCCCGTAAGTATTCCATTCTCAAGACCTTGTTGAGTTGCCCCAGGTT
The DNA here is from genome assembly GCA_001872685.1 of Fidelibacterota bacterium CG1_02_48_14. Taxonomy (GTDB): domain Bacteria; phylum Fidelibacterota; class UBA8477; order UBA8477; family UBA8477; genus UBA8477. The sequence continues at coordinate 463 of MNWS01000004.1, read as the reverse complement.
GACCTCAGGAATCAGCACGTTCTCAAATTTTGCAATGACCGCGCCCAAATCCTTCGGCAAAGGATTCACCCAACGCAGGTGCGCCTGTGAAACATCGTAACCCTTTTCACGGGCTCTTTCCACTGCGACATGACTGGCCCCGTAGGTGCTGCCCCAACCGAGAACCAACAATTTGCCCCCATCCGGGTTACCGAAAACTTTCGTCGCAGGATATTCGTTGGCGACGCGTTTCAGTTTTTCTTCCCGGAGATGCGACATCACCTCATGGTTGGCGGCTTCGTAATTGACATTACCGGTAATGTTTTCTTTTTCAAGACCACCAATGCGATGTTCCAAACCAGGTGTGCCCGGAGTGGCCCATGGACGCGCCAGTGTTTTTTCGTCTCTCAGGTAAGGTTTGTATAATCCGTCTTCACCAATGATGGATCGGTCCGGATGCTTGACTTCAATTTTGGGTAACGAA
>MNWS01000240.1 GCA_001872685.1 Fidelibacterota bacterium CG1_02_48_14 | reverse complement strand
TTGATCAATGGCGCATGGGCCTGGGCGAAGTATATGGAATCGCCGGAAGTAGACTTTGGCCTGGCAGTCTTGCCGCTCAATACCGAGACCGGGATTTACCCGGCGCCCATGGTTGCGACCAAAGGTTATTGGCTAAACCCCTATCTATCGGATCGCGCTCTCACGGAATCTGTAAACCTGGTAAAATTTCTCACCAGTCCTGCCGCTCAGCTCGCTTTCGCGCAACGCACCTCCATCATTCCAACACGCTATAGCGTCCGGGCATTACCTGAAATAAAAAATGATCCGGTGATTGCTACCTCAATTCGCCAGGTGGAATATGGTCGCGCGATGCCGGTCATTCCGGAAATGCGTGCGATTTGGGATGCCATGCGACCGGCGTATCAAAATGTTCTGGGTGGCGGAATGACACCGGCCGAAGGTGCTGCCTATATGCAGAAATTGGCCGAACAAAAAATTGCCGAGCTCTACGAAGGACAGGAAGAAAGCACGATCTGGACGCAAATCATGGTGATTGCAGTTTATCTCGGCGGCATTCTCCTGGCACTTTGGGCGATCGTTAAGTTGATCACTGGATTTATCCGGCCATTGATGAACAATCCGCAGGGAACCGTAACGCAAAATGCCCGATTCGCGGTGTGGATGGTTGCGCCTGCCGCCATTTTCCTGTTCGGTGTGGTTGTCTTTCCCTTTGGTTATAATCTGGTGATTTCACTTTCCAATATGGGCATGACCACTGTCAACTCCTGGAAAATTATAGGTTTCGGTCAGTATGGTAAGGTCTTCTCAGATCCAAATTTTTATCATTTCCTCTGGCGCACGATTGTTTGGACAGTCTCGAATGTCACGGTGCATGTTTTCGTGGGTGTCTGCCTGGCCATGTTGCTCAATCGGCCACTGTGGGGTAAGGGAATCATTCGTGTGTTGCTGGTTCTACCATGGGCGGTACCGAGCTACATCACTGCATTAACCTGGCGGGGTATGTTCAATACCGATTCCGGCGCGATTAATCTGATTCTGCGAAACCTGTTTGGAATGCAGCCGATTCCCTGGCTGACGGATGCTACCAATGCGTTTCTGGCAACGATTATCACCAATATTTGGCTGGGAATTCCCTTCATGATGGTGATTGCCCTGGGGGGACTTCAGGCGATTCCGAAGGAATTGTATGAAGCTGCCGAAATTGACGGTGCAAGTGGGTGGGAGCAATTCAAAAAAATTACCCTTCCATTGCTAAAGCCCGTCATGCTACCAGCCATCACACTGGGCATTGTCTGGACATTTAATAATATCAATGTGGTGTGGTTGGTATCAAACGGTGGTCAGCCCGGCGATCAGACTCACATTTTGGTTAGCTTCGTCTACCGGGCGGCGTTTAACCTGTACCGTTACGGTTATGCCGCAGCATTTAGTTTCGTCATTTTTCTGATGCTGGCAGCATTTTCCATCAAATTTATGAAACGCGGTGGCGCCACCGGTTCGGCTTATTAAGGAACGCAATTTTTATGAAACGCACCACAGCCATGCAATACATCCTGATCTACGCGCTGCTGTTTATCTTCATCGCCTGGTCAGTTTACCCGATCCTGCGCGTAATCACTATTTCCATTCGCCCGGGAGATAATCTTTTGAACGAAAGTCTGGCGATCATTCCAGATAATTGGACATTCGATAATTACATCAAATTATTCACCGACCATCCGTTCTTGCGCTGGATGTGGAATTCGATCTTGGTGACCGGTACGGTAGTGGTCACCGGTGTGGCTTTGGCTTCAACCGCCGGATATGCCATTTCACGGTACAAATTTCCGGGTCGGGAAGCCAGTCTCCTGAGTCTGTTGGTGACACAAATGTTTCCGGCAACCATGCTGCTCCTCCCGCTATTTATCATGTTGGCGAAACTCCATTTGATTAATACCTATCTCGGTTTGATCGTGATTTACACCTCCACCGCGTTGCCATTTTGCGTTTGGCAGATGAAGGGATATTACGACACCATTCCCTATAGCTTGGAAGAGGCAGCCCGGATTGACGGTGCATCGCGATTTGGTGCGTTTTACAAGGTGATTCTCCCCATTGCCACACCAGCGCTGGTCATCACAGCCCTGTTTTCATTTATGTCAGCCTGGACGGAATACATCGTCGCCGCCCAGGTGCTCCAGTACCAGGACATGTTTACGCTACCGGTGGGCATCAAAAATTTTCAAGCTAATATGACCACGGAGTGGGGACTCTATGCGGCAAGTGCCTTACTGGTATCCATTCCGGCAGTGGCATTGTTTCTCTTCCTGACCCGCTACCTCGTAGGTGGGTTGACACTTGGATCGGTGAAAGGTTAGTCAATTAAAACCGGGAGAATAAAATTGTGAGCTGGATGAATAAATTGAGTCAGGTTGCCATAGTCCTTATTTACCTCATGCTAATGAATGGTTGTGAAAAAATGATGTCCGAAAAAATGAGCCTGGATGGGTCCTGGCAATTCAAATACGATCCCCAAAATATTGGAATTGATCAGCGTTGGTTTGACCCGGATCAGGAAATTTCTGGTTGGGAAAATCAGGCTGTTCCCGGCGAATGGCCGGATGGGGCGTACGATGGATTTGGCTGGTTTCGCACCACCTTCAAATATGGTCACCTGGCCGACAGCCTTCGGTTGGCGCTGGTGTTCGAGTCAGTTGACGATAATGCCATCATCTGGCTCAATGGTGAGCACATCGGGGATCACAATGGTTGGGGTGAGATGTTCTTCATTGACCTCACCGATCTCTACCAGCCCAATAAAGAAAACCAGTTGGTGGTTCGTATTGAGGATTTGGGCGGACCGGGTGGAATTAATAAATCTGTTACCCTCAAGCCGTACCGCAAATTGTCCGATCTGTACGCCAGTGAAGTGAGTAAGAAAATTGCTCCAACAGCGCCGGAATGGGCTCAGGATGCCGTGATTTATGAGGTGTTTGTCCGGGATTATTCGGAAGCAGGGACATTTAAAGCACTGGAAAATGATCTGACCCGTCTGGACAGTTTAGGCGTTGATATGATTTGGCTGATGCCGATTCATCCCACTGGTAAAGTGAAAGCCAAAGGTAGTTTTGGCAGTCCCTATGCCGTTGCTGATTATTATGGTATCAGTCCGGAAATGGGAACTTTGGCTGATTTTAAATCACTGGTATCGGCCGTACACACGCATGGAAAACAGCTGATTTTGGATTTCGTACTGAATCATTCAGCCTGGGATAACCCACTCATAACATCACATCCGGAATGGTACACGCACAACGCTTCCGGGGAAATCATTTCACCCAATGCGGATTGGTATGATGTGGCCGATCTGGATTATAATCAGTCGGGTTTACGCGATTATATGATCGAAATGTTGCAATGGTGGATCACGGAAACGGACATTGATGGTTATCGTTTTGATGTTGCCGAATTGGTTCCCAATGATTTCTGGATCAGGGCGAAAGCAGCTTGTCAGGAGGTAAAACCGGAAGTTTTTTTCCTGGCGGAAGGAGCCAAACCCGAGCTGCACCTGAGTGGTCATGAT
>MNWS01000193.1:3419-3511 GCA_001872685.1 Fidelibacterota bacterium CG1_02_48_14 | reverse complement strand
CATCGGTGCCACCAGCCTGAACCACGGATGGAATTTGATAGATTTTATCTTCGCGGATCAGATTGCGAACAGCGGAATTGGCCACCATGATT
>MNWS01000193.1:0-3403 GCA_001872685.1 Fidelibacterota bacterium CG1_02_48_14 | reverse complement strand
GACCCTTTCCATCCCTACTGGGTAGCAATTTCTGGGCGATAACCGCCTCCAGACTTTCCGAAAGCATGGTTCTGATCTGCCCTTTTTGCCCTGTGGGGAAAATGTCAATGACACGGTCAATGGTCTTCGCGGCGCTGGATGTGTGCAAGGTCGAAAGTACCAGGTGCCCGGTTTCAGCGGCTGTCAATGCCAACTGAACCGTCTCCAGGTCTCGCATTTCACCCACCAGGATAATGTCAGGATCTTCACGCAAGGCTGAACGCAATGCGTTTGCGAAACTGTCGGTTGATTGCCCCAACTCGCGCTGATTGATCAGACAATTCCGGGAAGAATGGAAATACTCCACCGGATCTTCAATGGTGATAATATGCCCCCGGCGATGCTCATTCATGTAATCCACCATGGAGGCCAATGTGGTTGATTTACCGCTACCGGTTGGCCCGGTAAGCAGAATCAAACCACGGTCCCGCATGGATAATTTTGCCAGAACAGGTGGTAAGCCGAGTTCTTCAAATCCTTTAGCCTGGGATGGAATCACACGAAATACACCGGAAACACCATTGATCTGCTTGAAGAAATTGACGCGAAACCGACCGCGTTCGCCCAACCGACGGGAGAAATCGATCTCCTTGGTTGCGGCAAAACGAGCCTGCTGGTCCTCACTCATGACCTGCTTGACAACCCCTTCCATCTCCTCTTCCGTCAATGCCGGCAGATTCAGGGGATGCATGGTTCCATTGATGCGGACCATGGGAACGGCGGTAACACTCAGGTGCAGATCAGAGGCCGCACTGTCAATGGCATATCCTAAAAGTTCGTCAATATGAAAAGCCATAAATTACGCCAACTCCGGTTTCGCGAGGTGAACCACTTGCGGGAACGACTTATTCGGTTGTTTCTTCATCAAAACCATAACCGGTGAATGCACCCGTTTCCGCAGTGTAAATTACTTCGTGATCTGAACCCTGCTTCATATTCTCAGTGCTCATGGCTTTGACCGTGGTAAGCTTAGTTCCACTGGCCTCGATTGTGAACGTCCAGGCACGGTTTGTAGCGTCATCGATCTGCAGGTACTTGGGGTCAAGTAGCGTGACATCGTTAGGATACTCACCATTATCCTGGTAATACATTTTGGACGCGTTGATAATGGCGCCGATGGTGGCTTGCGCATCAGATGCGTAAGCACTCTTCACATACTGCTGGTAAATCGGAAAAGCTACAGCAGCCAGAATGGCAACGATAATCACCACGACCAGCACTTCAATCAGTGTGAAGCCGGATTGCCGATTTTTTAACGGTTTGTACATCTGAATCTCCTCATTTAGCTTTCATTTTTGCGGCCGAAATTAAAGGGCACCCCATGGGTGGCCAACCAAAAACTTGTTATCTGTATCACGATTTCAATAAAGAATATATAACGGCGGCTTGTTTGTAACATTTTCGATACGAATTCAAATCAAAATGCCCGCTCCATAAGGCTTTCCAAGAATTATTAGGACTCTTTTTCTCAAAATTTGGTTTCACTTTGCAGCCTCCGGCTGCCATCTTTGGTCATTGTGCCCGCCAGAATGGGGACTGATTCAATCATCGCCTGAACATAGTGTGATGACGTGATAAAATTCAAATAACGAAATGAGGTCAAAACGACATGTCGAACCCACCCACCTTTAATCTTTTTCCGCCCATATTGCCGTATCGGACCGGTTTTCTGCAGGTAAGCGAGCTGCACAGTATCTACTATGAGGAGGTTGGTAATCCGGAGGGACAACCCGCAATTTTCGTTCATGGCGGTCCCGGTGGCGGAATCTCTCCATCCTATCGCCAGTTTTTTGATCCCAAAAAATATCGACTCATACTTTTTGATCAACGCGGTGCCGGTCGCAGTACGCCCAAAGCATCGCTTATCGATAACACCACGTGGGACCTGGTAGAGGATATGGAGAAAATTCGAACGGAATTGGGCATTGACCGGTGGGTCGTTTTCGGTGGCAGTTGGGGCAGTACCCTGTCGCTGGCTTATGCAGAAACGTATCCGGAGCGCGTGAAAGGACTGATTCTCCGGGGGATTTTCCTCATTCGGAAGGCGGAGATTGATTGGTTCTACCAGAGCGGCGCATCAAATATTTTCCCCGACCGCTGGGAAAGTTATCTTTCACCCATCCCGGTTGCTGAACGCGGTGAACTTCTACAGGCATACTATCGCCGATTGACGGATTCCAATATTGAGATTCGCATGGAAGCTGCTCGTGCCTGGAGTCAGTGGGAAGCAGCGACCAGTAAGCTTATCGTTGATGCTGAAGCCATCAGTCGCTTTGGAGAAGCTGAGTTGGCGGAAAAATTCGCACGGATTGAATGCCACTATTTCATCAACAAGGGCTTTTTCGAATCTGAATCACAACTTTTGGACAACATTGGAAAAATACGCCACATCCCGGGCGTCATCGTTCAAGGGCGTTATGATGTCGTCTGTCCTGTGACGACAGCGTGGGATTTACATCAAGCCTGGCCGGAAGCTGATTTTTTCATAACGCCTGATGCTGGACACTCCATGTCTGAACCGGGTAATTTGTCCAGATTGGTTGAATACACAGAGAAATTTGCTGATCTTGAATAGCGGTGGTAATCATTTTTCTGTAAGTGAAAATGAAAAAAGGCTGTCGGAAAAATCTGGACAGCCTTTTTCAATGGAGATGATTGACCGGTTATTTGAGATAAACCATTTTGATTACACGCGAATTTGCCCCTGCCTGTAATCGGGCAAAGTAAATCCCCGTCGCTACCAATTGACCTGATTCACCACGACCATCCCAAAGCCATTCATGCCATCCACTTGACAAATCTCCCTCTTTGATTGTCCGAATGGCGTTCCCCCGGATGTCAAAAATTACCAGAGTAACTTGTGATTTTTCAGGTAGACTGTATCGCAGGGTTGTGCTGGGATTAAAGGGATTGGGATAATTGCGTAAAACCAGGTGATCGATGGGTAGAATATGATCAGGTTCATCGTTGATACTGGTGATAAAGTCAGTTCCTTCACTCCAGGCGGCATTGAAAATGACGCAGCAATGCCTGATTTTCATTAAGATATTGACGAGCCATGGTTTCCGGATCCGCCGGCGAAACAGTGTAGTTTGGTGAATAGATTGCCAGGGGAATGCCACTGGCGGTTTCGATCCGTAAATGCCCCTCCACCCTGCTTGGTAATATTTTTTCGGGAATGATTTCGAGTTGAGTGTGATTGGCTGGTTTTGCGATAAAAGCTGAGAGTGTGGAAACAGCAAGTATCATGAGGAAAAATAAGTAATTAACCTTTTTCACGTCCCGATCCTCCGAGAATGTCGTTTTTGGCAAGTAATCAAGTTCTAAAATCAAGTCATTGAGAGAATTCGCCATCAAATTCATA
>MNWS01000039.1:1562-3526 GCA_001872685.1 Fidelibacterota bacterium CG1_02_48_14 | reverse complement strand
GAGTGAGTTCACCTGGCAGGATCCGGCAGTTTCGCACCAGACCAAAGTGAATGTCGGGTTGCTTTATCAAGACATTAAACTTGAAGCCCTGACACGCGAGTTTTTCGATACAAGGGTTTGGAATGCCGGGAAGGTTGTGAAACTCAAGTTCAATATACATCAACAAAAAAAGCAGTTGGATAAAACCCGAAGTACAGATTTTGGAATGATCGCCGGAATGGCGAGCCCGGCATCAAATTCAGGAATCAGTCCGAACGCCACACCTGCTCTTCGTAGTGGTACAACCTTCCTCCGCTGGGACGCCAGCAGTCATTGGCAGCGTAAGTTTAGTGATCGGGTGAAATTGAACTGGAATCTGTTTTCCGCGGTCGTCCTGGGAACAACACCCCTGCAGGAGAGAATCTACCTGAGTTCAAGTGTTGATCCGAATCTGGAATCACCTCTGCTCCTCACCCGTTCAGGCGATCATTGGCTGAGCCCTAATGATGGACTTTACCTGGAGCAGCCGGTGAATATTCCCGGATATGGGTTGGCTCAATCCGCCAACGCCATGGTGTCGGCGGTGAGTCTAATCGGAACCAGTCTTGACATTAATCTTGGAATGCCGTTAAAATTTCTCATCGCCGGCGGTGTGGGGAAAGCCACAACCAGTGCCGACTGGCAAGCGGTTGGCAGCTTCAGTCCTTACCTTGATCTGGGTCCAATCCCCTTACAATTTGTATTTCCGGTAGCCTGGCTTGAAGACGGCAAACTCACGGGTGGGTTCCAGTTCCAGCTTAATCTGAAGCAACATTTTACGCTCAATCTGGGCGGTTAGAGCGTACCATCTCACGGCAAAACCCATTTTGACTTTAAGGGAAGGAAATGATCAATGAACGATTCAAAAATTTCTCGTGTTTTCACCAAAACCCTTCTTGCTATCGCAATTTTCAATCTCCCCCAGATTCTCCAAGCCCAGTGGCCGGCAAATCCGGCCAACAATTTGGCTATTTGTACATCGAATGGTGAGCAGACCGTACCCAAAGTGGCAGCCACATCCGATGGTGGCTGTTTTGTCGCCTGGTATGACCATCGGGGAACGAACTACGATGTCTATATTCAATATCTGGACCCGGCGGGCGTGCCGCAATTGGGGAATAATGGTTTGCTGGTGAGCAATCACACTCAGGACACCTGGATCACCGATTGGGATATGGCGGTAGACCAGAATGATCATGCCATTCTCGCGATTAATGACATCCGCGCTGGTGGTGACTGGGATATTTACGGTTATTCCATATCCACCGATGGCACATTTAATTGGGGTGCGAATGGCATTACCCTTTCAAATAACGCCTATTTTGAACCAACACCACAGGTTATGACTGCCAATGATGGCAACATCTATTTTGCCTGGCAACAGGAAACGGATGACGGTTATGTGATCAATGTGTATAAGGTTTCACCAGCAGGTCAGGATATGTGGAATCCGGCCACCATAACCCTTTCATCTGAATTTGGATTGTCAATTCCCCGCCTGGCTCCCACCAATGATGGCGGCTTTTTACTTCAATATCTGGTGGCTCAGGGGGGCGGTTTTCCGACTCCTAATCACCTGTATATCCAGAGGTTTAATGCAAGTGGTATCGCTCAATGGGAGACGGCCGGAGTCGGCTTGAATGTGGCCGGTGGCTTTGGATTCGCCCCTCTGCCAAATTTGGTTTCTGATGGCAATAATGGTGCAGTTTCCTATTGGTACGATTCCAGAACGATGCAAAATCATGTTTACCTGGAACGGATCAACGGTTTGGGAAATGTGAGTTGGACAAGGGATGGTGTTTTGGCCAGCACGGCTAACGAACTGCAAACCAGTCCGGCCATAGCCTTTAATCCAGCAACCGGCAACACCACTGTTTTTTATCAAACCAGCAACACCGGACAGACGGCTTCCGGCCTGGGAGCCCAGTTATTCAATGCTGAAGGTG
>MNWS01000039.1:377-1526 GCA_001872685.1 Fidelibacterota bacterium CG1_02_48_14 | reverse complement strand
CACTCTCAACGCAGCAACAATATTTATTGCAGGCATTTCCGCAATCGGATGGAACGGCCGTGGTCGTTTATCTGGAGTATGTCGCCGGCAGTGCGGTGAACGCCCTTTTGAAAGCCATCAAACTGGATGATCAGGGAAATATGGTATGGGGACCCACCGCGACTGTCCTGGCAAGCACCCCAAGCTCAAAAGGACATTTAGCGGCCAGTGTTCGTCCTAACGGAACCGTTGTTGCCGCCTGGCATGACGACCGCAACGGCAACCCGGACATTTTTATTCAGAATGTCAATCCGGATGGCACGTTTGGCTCACCAGTGGTTCAACCTGATCCAACCATCGACATTACTTCGCCAGTTTCTGACACCATTTTCCATGGGTTACCAATCGACTTTGCGATGGCTGTTACCGATTTTGTCGTTGGACCGGAAAGCTCAGGCGATGGCCTGATTGAGATTCAGGTTGTTGACAACTCCACCAATACGCTGCTTGTGCATTCATTCCTGGATTCACTCACCCCATTTAGTCTGACCACGGATGACATCAGCCAGGGTGGCGAATACCGATTCAAAGTGAGATTGACGGATTACGACAGCTTGGCATGGGTACCGGAAGTGGCCGATTCCATTAACTTCACTTACCTGCCGCCAACCATTACCATAGTTTCTCCGGAGGATAGTTCTCAGGTCTGTAATGGATTTTTACCCTACTCGTTCATTGTGACGGATTTTGCAGTTGGACCGGATTCCGGGCGTGTCTTGGTCAGGTTGAATGGTGTTGAAATGGACACACTTGCCCACACAGTCGGTGACAGCATCATGATTGAAACTGATGGTTGGATGTCGCTAAGCCTGACATTAATCAACGCCGACGGGACGGATTTTCAACCGTTCACCGCTGATACCGTCCGTGTATTTGTCCATATCTGCGATGGTATTGGACCTGAGGCTTTGGTTCCAGAGCGATTCAGGCTTGAACCTGCATATCCAAATCCGTTTAATCCCGGTACGACGATCCGGTATTCATTGACCCGAACGGGACACATGGAAATGGCTGTCTATGATCTGCGGGGTCGACAGGTTGCCGTGTTGAATTCGGGGATTGAGACAGCCGGGCATCATCAAATGAACTGGCAAACGGGAGACCTGGCAA
>MNWS01000039.1:0-348 GCA_001872685.1 Fidelibacterota bacterium CG1_02_48_14 | reverse complement strand
TCAATAAGTCTCATGCCGCAGGACTCCATAGCTGGGTATGGGTAAAGGAGTTGGCTTTAATCGACAGTTCACCACATAATTTTAGCCGGATATGTCGAAAAAAGCCATTTAGAGACCCTGAAAAATGAGCCAAAAATATATCGCGCCAGACTCGGGCGATATTCATCACAAAGATCACCATGGCAATCCAACTTTCACTGGTCTGTTTGGTTTTCGCCATCACCAAGCCCAAGCCGTATCTGCGCTTGCCCTCTCCAAACTTGCCTTCAATCCAATTGCGGCGTTTTGATTTTTCCCGGTGCTCCCGCTTCTCTTCAGAACTTAACTCATCCTGCTTTTTGGGCCGTC
>MNWS01000015.1 GCA_001872685.1 Fidelibacterota bacterium CG1_02_48_14 | reverse complement strand
AGTCCCTAACCGCCCTTTTTAACAAGGAAGCCCGGTGATTTTAAGCAGCCAAAAATCCCGATCCAATTGGGCTGTTATTGTCGCTGCCGGGTCCGGAACGAGACTGGGCGGTGATTCACCCAAGCAATTTATCCGGTTAGCGGATCGCGAGCTGCTGTCATTCTCAGTGGACACTTTCCTGAATCATCCCGCCATTGATCACGTGGTCATTGTAACCACGGCAGCCTTCCTCTACCTGGTTCGGAAAAGTTACCCTGCTTGCACGGTTGTAGTCGGTGGTGAAACGCGGCAGGAATCCTCTGCGAATGGTGTTGCCGCATGCCAGACGGATGCAGCGAAAATACTCATTCATGATGCTGCACGACCTTTCGTAACACCGCAAACGATCAGTGAATGTCTGGCAGCACTTGATGAAAATGATGCCGCCGCACCAGTCATCCCCACGAAGGACACCATTGTGAAACAGGAAGGCAGCACCTGGCGTCAGTTGGACCGGAGTCAGTTGCGGGCGATGCAGACACCCCAGGGATTTCGGGCGGAGGTGATTCGAAGCGCACACGCCACGGGTGTTATCGGGACTGACGAAATTGGTCTGGTGCTGGTTTCCAATCCCCAGGCTAAAATTCATCTGTTTGAGGGTGATTTGGACAATTTTAAAATCACCACGCCACAGGATTTGGAGTTGGCGACACTGGTTTTAGCACGCCGGCAAACCAACTAAGGACTGTTTTTTGGATCTTTCCATTATCATCGCACACTATACGCCAACGCTGGATCATCCGTGCCTCAGTTCAGTGGCCAAAACATTCACGGAATTGGCTCGGCAATGTGGTGGGTTGGAAGCAGAAGTGATTGTTTGCGATGATGGCTCACCGCTGTACCGGCGACATTCTGACGATAACCTGTCATTCAGCTTGCCGGATGGACGGATCTACTATGATTTTGTTGGCGATGAAGCGCTGGCGATTGCCAAAGAGCGTTTTTCCATTGCCGATTTTCCCCCGATTTCACACTGGATTTACCTGGAAAAAACGAAGCCCTGCTCCTCCAAAGCCCGTTTATGGAATCTGGCTGCTGAAAAAGCGCTGTCCGGAAAACTGATCTACTTTGACGATGACAATTTTTTAACACAGCCAAACAGCCTGACGGTGTTTCAAAGACTGCTTAACCAATACCAGGTTGTTTTTGGCCAGGTGATTGACCGCAAAGGACGCCCTCGCAGTTTTAAAAGTCAGCGCGTTCAGGGAACGACATTCGGTGTCAAAAAAACCTTATTGCAATCAGTCGGTGGATTTGGCGAGTGGACGGAAGCTGTTTCCAGTGGAATTGATTCAGATTTGTGGTTCAAGCTTTACCAAAAATTGAAAAACGAACGCCCTTTTCAGGCAGCCTACACGGATGAAATTCAGACCATCGATGGCTGCTCCAAACGCTGGAAACCGTTCGTCGGTTCGTTTTTCAGACATCGCGCCGTGCGCCAAGCATTTCAGGAAATCCATGGCTGTACAAACTATCGGGACAGCCACGCCAATCCATCCCGCAAAAAATCCCTCTGGATCGATAATCTCACGCGTCAGGCTCGTTAATCCATGTTCCTGGCCCGGTTACGCTCCATTTGGCGTATTTCGCTTTTTTTAGTTGTCTGTTTTACCCTCCTAAGACTGATTTTTCTCGTTGCCTTCTTTCCGCAATTCAATGCCATTCCTTTTATCGTTCTACTGAAATCTTTTTTCATCGGATTCCGTCTCGACATTCGCTTGGCGATGCTGGTGGTGTTACCCTTTTTCCTGATCAGTTTACTGCCCGGACTTGGGTTTTATGCGGATCGTCCCAAACGGACGACCTTCTGGCGCGGGTATTTCATGGTCATTTGGATGCTGATCCTGCTCATCTATGTCCTGGATTTTGGCTACTACGATTACCTGGCTACCCGGATGGATGCCTCCATGGTTGCCTTTGCCCGAAATCCCATTACCTCTTTGCGAATGGCCTGGGAATCATATCCACTCTTCGTGGCAACGGTTTTATTTACTGCTATCGGGTACGGTAGCTGGCGGCTACTGTCATGGATCGTGCGACCGGTAATCCGGGAAAAACAACCCTCCTGGTTAACGCGAATACTCTTGGGCATCCTGACCTTTATCATCATCGTCGGACTGGGTTATGGAAAGTGGTCACGCTATCCGTTACGCTGGAGCGATGCGTTTTTCTCTACTTATGAACCGGCCAACCAAATGGCCATGAATCCCGTGCTGTTTTTTGTCAATACCTTCACCCGCCGAAATGAAAAATATGACCTGAACACAGTGAAAAAATATTATCCGGTGGTGGCCAACTGGCTGGGAATTCCGGATAGCAGTCAGACTCCGCTGAATTACACGCGTCACATTGAGCCGCGTCAAAAAACGGATCGTAAATACAATGTGATTGTCGTTTTTCTGGAGACATTTCCAACTTACAAAGTGGGGGTTTATGGCAATCCCATGCAAGTCTCACCCAATTTTGACCGGCTGAGCCAGCAGGGGTTGCATTTCACCAATTATTATGTCCCAAAAGTAAGTACAGCGGCGTCCATTTTTTCGGCCATGACCGGCATTCCTGATATTTCGGTCATTGATCGCAGCTCCACCCGCGATCCGTATGCCATTAATCAGCATCTGCTCATGAACGATTTGACCGGGTATAAAAAACACTTTTTTATCGGCGGTAGTGCCAATTGGGGCGATGTGGGTGGGTTTTTCCACAACAATGTCGCCGGCATAAAAATTCATCAGGAAGGTGACTTTGCCGTACCGGAAACCAACGCCTGGGGCATTTCCGATGACAATTTGATGATTGCCGCGAATGACATTCTTAAGAATGAACAACAGCCCTTTTTTACGGTGATTTTGACAGCCGGCCACCACCGCCCCTACACCCTGCCCGAGCACACACCTGGCTTTGAGTACAAAAAATACCCGCAAGACGAGCAACTGATCGGATTCAACGGCGAAGATGAACTGAACGCGTTCCGATACATGGATTTTTCCATTGGTCACCTGGTGGATATGGCAAAACGGGACGGCTATTTCGACAACACAATCTTTGTATTTTTTGGCGATCACGGAATCAGCAATGTTTTAAAACCCATGCCCTATGGCACCTCTTCGCTGCACCTTTTTCATGTACCGCTGTTGATCTATGGACCTGGTGTGGGAATCAAACCACAACAGATTGACCGGATTGTCAGCGAGATCGACCTGATGCCAACCATCATGGGTCTGTTGGGCGAGGCCTACGACAACACCACGCTGGGACGCGATATGTTCAGTCCGGCACAAGCAGCGTTTCCAAGTGCCTATATGTTTGACGCCAACACCACCAGCTACGGACTCCTTTACGAGCCATTTTTTCTGCTCCGCCGATCTGATGGTGTCGAGAAACTTTATCAACCCTGGGCACCAGACTCAGTGCGCGATTGGAAGTCGGAATATCCGGACGATTTTCAGAAACTGGAAACGCTGGCCAAGGGCATCAATGCAACTGCGCAGTATCTGCGCTACAACAATAAGCGGTGATCGGTGAGTAACACAAATTCCAGCGTTTACCTCCTGACTCGCACGCACAATCGCCCGGAAAACTTTCAGCGCTGTCTGGAAAGTGTTAGCCAGCAGACGGTCCTACCCAGGTGGATCATCATCAGCGACGATCCGGTCGATACCTATATTGACGCTGCCACAATTCCACATCAGGTTTATCGACCCACGCCCCGCAAACCATGCTGGTGGATTCGTCATCACAATCCCTTCAATGCCTATTTCAATGAAGCGCTGGCACTAATACCGGACGGCCATTTTATCATCTATCTTGATGATGATGATATTCTGCTGGACAACACCTGGGTTGAAACCATTTTGCAAAAGGATTGCGACGTCCTGATCGGCAAATTCCAACTGGGTTCAGCCCATCAAAACCGGGTTATAGGCGAAAAACTGGAACGCGGGAAAATCGGTGGCTCCTGTGTGGCAGTGCGGTCGGAAATCGCCCGGCGACATCCCTGGCCAAGGCGGGGAGGCGGGGATTTCATGTTTTTGCAATCCCTGGCAAAAAGGTACACCTTTACCTGGCATGCTGAAATTGTTGCCGGCGTTCAGGAAAATCTGGGGCATAGTTGGGGACGACGGAAATCATACTGATCGAATTGACATGAAGATCGCCTTTATCGGACATTTGCATTTTTGTGAAAAGCTGGCCGCCAATCTGGAGTCACGCGGCCATTCCACGCTGGTGATCGATTACAACAATTTTGGTGGACATTTTTTCCGGGATATGCGAATTCTGAAAGGTGTGCAGGCGGTCCATTTCATCGGCGCCACCGGTTATCGCAATTTTTTCTACGCCTGGTACATGCGGTTCGTCCTGCATCTGTATGTGCATGTCTATTTTGTTGGCTCGGATGTCCTCCGTTTGCAGACGCGCAAGCTGGCTGATCGTTTGAATTGGTTAGGGACGTTACGGGTAGCCCACAAAGTGGATGCTGTGGCGGATTGGCTGGTGGAAGAATTGCGACCCTTTCATATCCGAGCGGGGACAGATACGATTTTTGTCCGCAGCTTCAACAATCCGGTTTTTCCGATGCCCGAAAAATTCACGGTTCTGATTTACCTGCCGCCGCAACGACCGGAATTCTTTCACGCTTCCGTCATGCAGGAATTGGTGCACGCCAATCCGGATATTCAGTTTATCATTATGGGATCCGGCACTGGTTTCGATTATCCCAACGCAACGGTTTATCCCATCGTGTATGACCGCCAAATGGCTGATTATTACCGGCAAACCAGTGTCCTGATCCGAATGACCCACCACGATGGATTATCGAACATGGTGCTGGAAGCACTTTCGTATGGACGTCAGGTTATTTGGAATTATCCCGCACCCACAGTGCACACCACCGAACCAACTTTTGCGGCAATTCAGCCCATTCTGTTGGCATTGAAAAGTTATCTGCAAGAAAATCACGCTGGCGCCACCTGGGTACGCGAACATTTTGATCTGGATCGACTGTTGGAGCGGCTATCTTCGTGAAACTGATGAATTCACCACTTCTATCCATCGTCACGCTTTCCTGGGACAATCAGCCCTATACCGAGGCTTTTGTCAAAAGTATCCGTGAAAACACGACATTGCCCTATGAATTGATCATTGTGGATAATGGCAGTGCGCCTGAGACCCAACGCTGGGTTCAGGAGGTGGCCGATCGGGCGTTGATCTTTGCCGAGAATCAGGGCTTCCCCGGTGGCTTTAATCAGGGTGCCGCACTGGCTGATGGGAAATATCTGTTAATGGCGAATAACGATACGGAATTTCCCCCGCATTGGGATGTGCGTCTGGTGGAAACCATTGAAAAATATCCAAACGCCGGCATCGTGACACCCGCTTACACCAGCGGACGCAAATCCGCACTACGTTTCGAGCCTGGTGTTGGGATCAAAACGATTGGGCGGTTCCGGAAATATCCGTCCGGTGTGGCGTTTTTTGTCCGCAAAGATCAGTTTCTGAATGAATTTGGTGGTTGGTCAACGGAATACTCCGTCGCCAGTGGTGAAGATGCCGACCTGTGTTTCACCGTCTGGAAAAAAGGTTACGAAATTGTCGTGGATGAGCGCGTGTTGGTTATTCACGAGGGCAAAGTGACCTCCCAGTCAAAGCTAGCGGATTGGCGGACTCATTTCCGTGCCAACAGTCGTCAGTTCAAACGCAAATGGTTTTACTATTTTTATTTTCCCTATCTGGCCAGAATGACAACACCCCGACACAGAAAGGCGTTTGAGCGTGTCTGAGATTTTACCGAATAGCATGATCATCGCAGAGCTGATTAAACGGATCGAATCAAAAATCCCCACCAGTATTGTCCGTAAGAGCGACGGTGAGAATGTCATGCTTGCTTACGGGTTGGTTCCACAAATTCCGCGCAAAGCTTATTTTAAAAAATTGTATCACTACAATGCCTACCCCTGGCAAATTCGGTTTCAACTCATGGTTCGAACGGAGCTCATACGGGCGTTTCAACAGGCAGATTACCTGGGAATCAGCAAGCCGGAGCACCGCCACGGATTGTGGTCCCAGGAAGAGGAAATTCTGAGGATTTTCGGTCTGGAAAACCAAACTTTTTGCGACATGAATTTCCACATGGATTTCATCAAATTGCCGGGAAAAAACCGGTTGGTCGAACAGGCTGCAGAAGCGGTGTTAACCGGTAGAAATGTCGGATTAATTACCCATCGTGACTTGGGGCCATTTTTCCAGAGCTTCAACTCAAAGGTGGTTTTTCAGACGGAAATTCCGAAACGCCGCTCCCGCATCCAGGTTATGACCCAACAGAAATTCAGACGCATTCTGGACCAGATCTCCTTGAACAATGCCAACGTTGATGTCTGGTTCGTGGGTGCCGGGATTTATGCGAAGCCATTCTGCAATCACATCAAAGCTTGCGGTGGTGTGGGAATTGACATGGGCTCATCCATCGATTCCTGGGCTAATGACTACCAATCACGCGGACACTTGCGTAAATTCTACCAGAAACACAAACCTGCATGACAACATCAATTCGTACCATAGCCATCATTCCCGCTCGCGGCGGTTCCAAGGGTATTCCCAGGAAAAACATCAAACGCTTCAACGGGAAACCACTGATCGCGCTATCGATAGAATACGCCCGGTCAGCCGGTTCTGTTGATGGTGTGTATGTCTCTACCGAAGACGCTGAAATTGCCCGGATCTCGCAGCAGTTCGGTGCGGAGGTCATTCCGCGACCAAGGGAATTAGCCGGTGACTCGGCGACAACGGAGAGCGCTGTAGCTCACGCTTTGGACTGGCTTTCGCGTGAAAAAAACATCGCACCGGAAACAATCGTTTTGCTTCAGCCTACCAGCCCATTGCGCCCGGTGGGATCGCTGGAGTCGGCGCTGGAAAAATTTCGTACCGGTGGCTTTGATAGTTTGCTGAGCATCTCACCGACTCACCGTTTTTTTTGGAGAACCACCGGCGAAATTGCGGAAGCGGAGTACGATTTTATCAACCGTCCCCGGCGGCAGGATATGCGACCGGAGGATATTCGCTATGTTGAAAATGGTTCGGTTTACATTTTCACGACATCCCATTTTAATTCGTCGGGGAATCGCTTGGGTGGAAAAATTGGGTACACGGTCTTTCCGGAGGATTACAGCATGGAGATTGATTCACCCCTGGATTTCGAGATATTGGAACGCATGGCCCAGGCACTTCATCAGGATTAATCAAGCAAGGAACTTAGAAATATGTCCACACTTCAGTTAGGCAGCAAAACGGTGGGTGATGGAAACCCAACCTACATCATCGCCGAAATCGGTATAAATCACCAGGGTGATGTGAAAATCGCCAGGGAATTGGTTCGCCAGGCGGCGTTGGCCGGGGCTGACGCGGTGAAATTTCAGAAACGTAATGTGGAACGCATTCTAACCCGGGATGGGCTGGAAATGCCCTATGATAATCCGAATTCTTTCGGCAAGACTTATGGTGAACACAAACGCGCGCTGGAATTGACGGAGGGTGATTACCATGAATTACTCTCTTTTGCCAATGAGATGAATGTGGACTTCACGGCGTCCGGTTGGGATGAGGAAAGTATTGATTTCCTGGATACGCTGGGCATCGACTTTTTCAAAATGGCATCTGCTGATCTGACGAATTTCCCACTTTTGGAGCACACGGCTAAAAAAGGTCGGCCAATGATTTTGTCAACCGGTATGGCGGATTTGGAGATGGTGAAACAAGCCTATCAGCTTGTCCGTTCCTTCAATCTCCAGATCGCCCTCTTGCAGTGCACGTCCACCTATCCCTCCCGGTTTAATGAGATTAATCTGCGGGTGTTGGAGACCTTCCGGATGGCATTTCCCGAAGCCGTAATTGGTTATTCCGGACATGAACTGGGGATCGCGATTTCTGAGGTCGCAGTGGCACTAGGCGCGAAAATCGTAGAGCGGCATTTCACCCTGGACCGAACCATGAAGGGTGGGGATCATGCGGCATCATTGGAGCCGGGCGGCCTGCAAAAACTGATTCGAGATATTCGCCATATTGAAGATGCATTGGGTACGGGTGAAAAAAGAATCCAGGAATCTGAAGCCCCCTATTTTAAGAAATTGGCGAAAAGTGTGGTTTCGACGATGCCCATTCCTCAGGGTACCATCATCACCCGTGACATGCTCACCACCAAAGGTCCCGGCACCGGTATTTCTCCTGCCCGGATTGGCGATGTCGTTGGTAAATCCCCCAAAGTTGACCTGAAAGGCGATGTGGTGATCCGGGAAGATGATATTGAGTGGTAGAACCACCGAGAACGAGTACGAGAACGAGTACGAGTGCGGCAGAAATGCAGTTTGATCATGAGAAATTGGATGTGTACCAGGTTAGTATCCAATTTATTGGATGGCGAATTGCGGAGCTAAAATTTCAAAACCATATTCGTAATGTATATGATCAACTTGAACGAGCTTCTATCTCAATTCCTTTGAATATTGCGGAAGGAAACGGCAAGTCGTTTCCCAAAGACAGAAAGCGCTATTTTGAAATCGCACGCGGCTCAGCATTTGAATCGGCAGCGTGTTTAGATATTTTATTCTCAATGCATATATTGAATACAGAGCAATTGCAATGCGGTAAAGCATTGCTCCATCGGATCGTAAGCATGCT
Source organism: Fidelibacterota bacterium CG1_02_48_14 (assembly GCA_001872685.1). Taxonomy (GTDB): domain Bacteria; phylum Fidelibacterota; class UBA8477; order UBA8477; family UBA8477; genus UBA8477. The sequence goes on along the minus strand of MNWS01000015.1, from coordinate 9,001 downwards.
TACCCGTATGATTTCTTTTTTAGCAAATTCTGTGCATGATGATTCCGAGGAATACCAAATAGATACTGTGACCTGATGCGACCAATCTCGTACTCGTACTCGTTCTCGTACGCGTAATCGTTAAAAAGGAATGCCATTATGCTTGATAAAATCCTGATTCAAAAAGCTCACCCCATCAAACTCCTCATAACCGACATCGATGGCGTCTGGACCAACGCCCGGATTTATTACACCGCCGAAGGTGAACACATGAAGGGCTTCTCGTATTACGACGGAATGGCGGTTTATCTGCTGGCTCAAGCGGGAATCAAGACCGCGATAATTACCAGCGAAGATTCACCCATTGTAGCCCAGCGAGCTAAAAAACTGAAAATAGCAGAAGAGGATGTCCACCTGGGGATTCACGATAAACTGGCTGTGTTTGAAGCGATTCTTCAGCGTCACAATCTGACTCCGAATCAAGTCGCCTATATCGGTGATGATGTGAATGACTTCGCCCCCATGCAGGTGGCCGGACTCACCGCAGCACCCGCCAACACACCGGTTTTTTCGCAGCTTAAGCCGGATATTCTGCTCACCCGTAAAGGTGGCGATGGCGCATTTCGTGAATTTGCCGACATGATTTTGTTGGCGCAAAATTGGGAGAACAGGCTGCCCTGATTCTTCCAGTCGGGTGTTTTTATTTAGCCAGTTCAATCCAGCGAACCCATGAAATTCCTTTTTTACACCACCTATAATTTTTTGCTGATCCTGGTCTTTCCGATATTCTGGGTGGTCAGTTTTTTCAATCACAAATTGCGGGACGGTCTGTCAGGTCAGCGGGAAATTGCCGATCACCTGAAACGATTTAATCGCAAACGCGATCCCATGAAAAAGGTCATCTGGCTCCACGCGGCCTCTGCCGGTGAATTTGAGCAAATGAAGCCGTTGGTGAGTCGGCTGGCGGGTGATTCCCGATACCATCTAATCCAGACCGTCACTTCACCCACTATTTACCTGAAAATCTTTACCGATAAGCGCTTTGATGCCGTGATTTACCTACCCTGGGATTTGCCCTGGCGGGTAAGCCGGTTTATTCGTCGTTTGCAGCCGACAATTTTCATCAACACCCGGCATGATTTGTGGCCGAACCTGTTGCGATCACTTAAAAAAAACCATGTCCCCTCAATCTTGATCAATGCCAATTTGTATGGTTCTTCAAAACGGTTGCGACCCTATTGGCAGTGGATCAACCGCATCGTATTCAACCAGATTGACCACATTTTCACCGGAACCGGGCGATTGGCCGAAAACCTGCGGCGATTGTACAATGGTAAAGTGGTGGTGGTAGGTGATACCCGTTTTGATCAGGTATTTGAACGCGCCCAACGCAACGAACACGCCTGGTTGCCGTCAGAGATTGTCCGGGATCGACCGGTGGTGATTTATGGTAGCGTGGTGGATTCGGATTTGAATATCGTGAGCGCGGCAATAGGGAAAAGCATTCAGCGCGGTGATAACCTTCTGCATGTTGTGGTCCCGCACGAAACCCATGAGCGGTATTTAATTCCATGGGAGGTTGGTTTTTTCCGGATTCAGACCAAGTCTGCCCGACTCACCGAGTTGAACAGCTACGCCGGCGAACCCATTTTGATCTGGAACAGAGTCGGTGATCTGGCCGATTTGTACAAGTTTGCTCAACTGGCGTATGTGGGGGCCGGATTTACCACCGGTGTGCATTCCGTGACGGAGCCGGCGATTTATGGTGTTCCAGCCGCCCATGGTCCTGAGTATGATCTTTTGGATGAGGCGATTGAGCTGGTGAATCTGGGCATTTCTACCGTGGTAATGACCGGTGACGACCTGGCAGAGTTTCTAAAATTGGCTGAGCGACCGGAAGTTTTGCACCAAAAGCGCGCCGCATTGGATGCTTTTTCACAGTCTTTCCTGGGAGCGACAGATCGGATTCTGGATGCGTTGCGCGAATATCTCTAATTTTATAGGGACCTTTTTATCCTCATGTAGATGACTGGTATTTTGATTTTGTTTTCTTTCGGCAATTAAAAATCTCTGCGTTAAGAAATTACACTAAAGTCACCGATCAGAATAACAAGCTGTCCGAATCCGGCGAAAGCCGGATGAGTTTTTGTTGTTCTGGGGACGGTGTGAAATTTTAGCGGGAGAATTTTCTGGCCTTGATCTTTTGGTTCTTTTCCATCAAGGGAAAAGAACAATGGAAATTGTTTCAAGCGTCACTGTTCTTTTTGAAGGATCAAAAAGAACGAAAAAATCCTTTGGCGCCAAGGAACCCTCTGTTGACTGGTTTTCAAATCGCTCCGTTGCGGAATTTGAACTCGCTCGGCAGAACCTCACTCAACCATAAATTCCGCGTTCACTCTCGCTCTTTGACCAGTCATCCCAGATGGTTCCCATAGCGGGGGGAATATAAATCAAGGCAACGAGCGATATTGCCCAGGCTGAAAATTGGATTTCGTTGCCACAAGCTTTCCCAGCGGGATCCTCCGAAGGAGTCCTTAGTGACCTACGGGGAAGCTCGTGGATCAAATAGACTGTCAACCGATGAACTTTAGTCCAATCCAAACCAAGAATTATTGGGCTAAAGCCCGGTGGCCATTACCTAATCCATCGAAAAACATGATTCTCCGAGGAAAGTATCCAACATTCAGGAGAAAATCCCGAGTTGTCTAGCTACAGTCAGTTTTTTTATTTCGATTTCCCGTTGAAGCACCCTAAGTTCAGACCATACTCGAATCGAACAGTTTCGAAAATTACGGTAAATTGTTATTTATGATCTCAAGCTGAGGAAACAGAATGAAAGCGATGTTCATTTTCTATGTGGCTGACCAGGCGAGTACTAAAAATTTTTACGAGAGTGTCCTGGCACTGAAACCCACATTGGATGTTCCGGGCATGACAGAATTCTCGCTCCCTGACGGATCTAAAATCGGATTCATGCCCAACGCCGGTATCAAACAGTTGCTCGGTGATAAATTCCCCGATCCGGCCCAGGCGGCCGGCATTCCCCGGGCTGAAATTTACCTGGTGGTAAACGATCCGCTTTCTTATCACCAGCGGGCACTTGAAGCCGGTGCTCTGGAAATTCAATCGCTGCAGGAGATGCCCTGGGGCGATACCGTTGCTTATAGTCTTGATCCGGATGGGCATGTATTGGCATTTGCGAAAGGTGGGGAATGACGCTCAATGCTTTGATGCGCGATATGAATGATGGTGGTAGGAGCTTCATCGCGAGCGTTCACCATCGTGTCAGGATTGAATTTGGATCGTTAATCCGTTCAAAGTGAATTCACATAAGCACAGGTTTGTTGGATTAATATCGTCTTAGATAACGAATTGTTGAATCACATAACAACTGAAGGAGCTTGAGATGAAATCTGTATTACGATTATTTCTGCCAATGTTGCTTTGCATTTCGCAGACAATCGCTGCCGGACAAGTCATTTACCAATTGAATTACCTTTCGCCACAGGACGCGCAAGCCGCCCTGCAACCACAATCCAGCAACAAGGGTCTAATGCTGATGTTCGACGAAAAACCAGTATGGTTGCATTTCAATGAAGCGAATAATCAGATTGGTTTGGCGGGCGACGGGGACGCTGTCCAACAAGTGCAGGACCTATTGAAATTCTACGATGTTCCACCCCGTCAAATTATTATTGAAGTGCAGATTCTGGAAGTTAACCGTCAAAAGTTGAATGAGATTGGTGTTGATTGGCAATACCTGCTGGATCGATTTGGGTTTTCAGCGGCATTGAGCGTTAATGGCGAGGATAGCGAAAGGAAATTTAGCCGGGATTACGAAGACCCCTCTGTTACTTTCAACAACTACACTGAGGATCAATCGGATCAAACAAACCGGGTAACCATGAATTTAGGTATGACAAACTGGAATCTGGGCGATTTTGTCCGGTTGATTCAAGACAATGGTACAGGTAAACTGGTGGCGGCACCCAAAATCGTCACCACCAACAACCGGGAAGGCAGTATTCTGGATGGCGCCCACGTGACCTATGTTTCCAGGTATTCCAGCTACGCCAATATTTATGAGACCAAGGATATTAACACGGGACTGTCACTCAAAGTTACGCCGTCCATCGGTGCTCAGGATTTTCTCACCATGAATGTGGAAGCAAAATACACCTCGCTCTCGGGTTCCATCTCCGGAAGTCCGATTGAGACAGGTCAGATTTTGACCAATCGCATTATCGCCCAGAACAATACACCGTTTTTGCTGGGAGCATTCAAAAAAACCGAAACACAGACCTCCCGGCACAAACTGCCATTATTGGGCTGGGTCCTGCCCTACCTGTTTTCCCGCGAGGTGAGTGTTGATGTCCAGAAGGATATTCTCATCGTCCTGAAACCTCAGATAATCGACATGCAGGGTTCAAGCGTGCCTCCGCTGGATAATTGATGGCATTCGATTAATCGGTAAAATTACACTTATGATAAATGGAGACTATGGATGTATCTGTGGTCTCCATTTTTTTGAGCCAATTTCGTTTCAATCGCCCTAAACATCCGATATGTCTGATCGCAGAGCGACGGTAGGAGATTCTATCGAATTACTAATCCAGCCCGGCGGAAGAATCGCAATTAAAAAATCTCCTCGAAGGTAAATAAACGCTGATTTAACTCGCGCAATGATTCCAGTCTTTCGTTTCCAAAGCGTAAGCAATAATAATTGATATTAGCACTCACGACTAACTGCATTGACATGCAATTGTCCAATTTCGATTGTCCAATTACGCCCCTCCTTCGTTGACAATTCCCACCCCGCCGTCTATATTGTTTGGCATGAAAGTTCCTGAAAAAGATGTCCGTCATATCGCCAGATTAGCCCGGTTGGAGCTAACCGATACCGAAGTCGAAACATTCTCAAATCAACTCGGTGACATTCTGGGCTATATGGAAAAACTCAACGAGGTGGACACCAAAAATGTCGAGCCTTTATCACATGTTCACGATCAGGTCAATCGGATGCGGGCAGACATTCCGGAACCCTCATTATCACGGGAGGAGGCGTTGAAAAACGCACCCGATGCGAACGGGACATTTTTCAAAGTTCCCAGGGTTATCAAAGAATAACCCATGACGCAGGAGCCCCGCAATCGAGTTGACTCCTGCACCACCGACCCACCGTTCCCTTCAATAATACGACATCTTATTTTTCACTAAAGCGTGGTGGGAATTGGATTTATGCCAAAAAAGCAAGATGGAGGCGTTTTTGAATTGAGAAATGGGGTTACCCGTGCGTCTTGTCCCATTGGATTCCCTTTGGGGCTGAGCCCGTCGAAGTACATGCGAGTAAAGCGATTATTCGAAGTAAAAATTCCCCAATGTGCCCTGCGATCCGTCGAGAGCCGGACAGGCAAAGTTCAGGGAGACACACGGGATAAATTTGTAAAAGGAGCCTAGCTGTGCCCGATCAAACCAACAAAAAATATGTCATTGTCACCGGTGGTGTGATTTCCGGATTGGGAAAAGGCATTGTTGCAGCCTCGCTGGGACTTTTGTTGAAAGCCAAGGGTTATGCTGTAACGATCCAGAAACTGGACCCCTATCTGAATGTCGATCCCGGCACCATGAGTCCGTTTCAACACGGAGAAGTTTATGTACTGGACGATGGCGCTGAAACCGATCTGGACCTGGGTCATTATGAACGGTTTACCGGTATTGAAATGGGTCGGGACAATAATACCACCGCCGGTCAAATCTATTGGGAAGTTATCGAAAAGGAGCGGCGTGGAGATTATCTGGGATCGACGGTTCAGGTTATTCCCCATGTGACTGACCAGATTCAAAAACACATTACTGCGCTGGAAAAAAAGAACGAAGAGCTGGAAATCATTATCACCGAAATCGGAGGTACCGTTGGTGACATTGAGAGTCTGCCGTTTCTTGAGGCCGTGCGACAATTCCAGCAGGAACGTGGTCCGGAGAATGTCATCATCGTTCATGTGACGCTCATTCCTTATGTCCATGCCAGTGCTGAGATGAAAACCAAACCGACGCAACATTCGGTGATGCGGATGCGGGAAATTGGTCTGCAACCGGACATTCTGGTCTGCCGGACGGAATTCACGCTGACCCGGGACACCCGGGAAAAACTGGCGCTGTTTTGTAATGTCAAAACTGAGCGTGTGATACAGGGCTTGGACGCCAAAACCATTTACGAAGTGCCATTATTTCTGAATCGTGAACGACTGTCAGAGATTGTGTTAAGCCGCCTTGGCATGGAGGATCGTCCCGCGGAATTGACCTACTTGCGCAAGTTTGTGAACCATATTGCGAATCCTGCCAGCACAGTCACCATCGGGATTGCCGGAAAATATGTACAACTTGTTGATGCCTACAAATCTATCATCGAATCCTTCGCGCATGCCGGTGTGGACAATGACTGCAAAGTGGAAATCCGCTGGATCGATGCGGAACAGAATGAAGCCGCCCATAACATTGATGTGGAATTGGAAGGATTAGACGGGATTTTGATTCCGGGCGGATTCGGGTATCGCGGGATTGAGGGAAAGATCCGTGCAGCCCAGTATGCCCGTGAAAATGGCGTACCGTTTCTGGGGATTTGTCTGGGACTGCAAGTCGCTGTGATCGATTTTGCGCGTCATGTCATTGGATTAGAGCAGGCCAATTCTACAGAGTTCGAAGAGAAAACGCCTTTTCCCGTGATTCATTTAATGCCTTCCCAGGAACACGTCAAAACCAAAGGCGCGACGATGCGTTTGGGGGCCTACGATTGTGTGGTGCGTCAGGGAACGAAATCATTTATCGCTTATGGAAAGACAGAGATCAGCGAGCGTCACCGTCATCGCTATGAAGTCAACAACGATTATCGTGAGCAACTGGAGTCACACGGGATGCTGATTTCCGGAACATCGCCGGATGATTCTCTGGTGGAGATGATTGAGTTGAAAGATCATCCTTGGTTTGTGGCAACGCAGGCCCACCCGGAACTCAAATCACGCATCGACAGAACCCATCCTCTGTTCAGGGAATTCGTCAGGGCAGCGGTGAAATATCATGAAGGCCGGGGGAAGTAGTCAGTAGTCAGTAGTCAGTAGTCAGGGAAAACCAATTTCCGCCGGCTCGGCACGCTAAATTGGTTATTAGTTATTTTATCCCAGGTATTAAGAAAAATTGTCTTCCTGAGCTTTGCCTGTCCGGCTCTCGACGGATCGAAGGACAATTTTTTATAATTGAAGCGAATACCAAGTTGGCTAGACGATACTTGGGGGTTTTCTCCGGTGGTACGATTTCCTTCCCCTTCTTCTTTCACTAAAAAAGTCCACCCCGCTTTTATTCTTCCGTCAGTAGCCGGACAAGCTCCCTCAAAGAGGGGAGATTCCTGGACTCCAGTTTTTATCCGCTTTATCTGCGTCAACCGCGGTTAATCGATCTCGTTCTCGGTTTCTTGCTCTTTCTTCTTTCCTCTTACTCTATTTCTAGATCTTCACAAAAATCTTTTTCACATACAGAATCCACAGGATGATTGTCCAGAACGCGATATTCAGCAGCGCATAGGTCAGTGAAGCATTGATGGGCGTAAAATAGGGTTCAATCAGATTCCCGTAAATCGCGCCTTTAACCGTAATTATTTCACCATTCGAACCGGTCCAGCGAATCAGATTCATACTTCGCGCAAGTATTCCGGAACCAACGAAGACCACCAGCGGATTACTACCGAAAACAATCGCCGGTTTGGTCCATTGCACCCAGCCTTTCACATCCACAATCCAGGAAGTCAGAACAACCATGATCATGGCAAGTCCACCGGTCATGAGAACATAGGGAACCGTCCAGAGCGCTTTGTTGATGGGTTCCCAGGGAGTCAGTAAATTCCCTGCAAAAAAGAGTAAAACGCCCATAGTGAAGATGGTGGAAAGTTTCTCTTCATGCTTCCAGTCCTTGCGGATAATGTCACCCACAAAAACGCCCAGTAAAGTTGTCACCACTGCCGGCAGCGTGGAGATTAACCCTTCCGGATCAAAGGGGACGCCCTGGCCATGCCAGACATGACTATTACCCAGTATCGCTATATCAAACCAGCGTACAAAATTGTTTTCAAGCGTGAAATCTCCAGCGCCCCAGCCCACCACCAGCGGCAACCGCATGAGCAGTTCGTAAAGGAGGAAGAATCCCAGTCCTGCCAGAATTCGATCTCGCACTTTGGGTAAGTACAAGGTTATCAGACCCACGATTCCATAAGCCAGAGCAATCCGCTGCAATACACCAAAAATCCGGATGTCAGTCCATCGCCGGAAAAAGAACCAGATGTCCCATTCACTGGCCATTTTTGCATTCAAGGGAATCCCGAACGGCCAGCCATTAAGGAGTAATCCAAATGCAAAAATGAGAACGGTCCGGCGAATGACTTTGCGGGTCAAATCCTGACGATCCTCACCAGTTTCCCTGTGTTTGGAGAAGCTCAGACTGATGGCTACTCCCACGATGAAAAGAAAAAACGGGAAAACCAGATCGGTTGGTGTCCAGCCATCCCACTTGGCATGCTCCAACGGTGCGTAGATATGGCTCCAACTGCCGGGGTTATTGACCAGAATCATTAACGCAACGGTCAATCCGCGAAAGACATCCAGTGACAATAATCGTTTTTGCATGCTCTCAATTCCCTCCCAAATTCAAAATATCCAATTCCCGGCAACAACCCGTCCAAAAACCCAATTATATCAGTTTCAATGGCATGATCGGTTCCCATCCAAGGCGATCCGGGTGGCGCGAAAATAGGTTCGTTCACAAATGAAACCAACGGTTGAGTTAATCGAACATCAATGGGAACCGATCATCAATCCCACAACCCGTTTTCAAACCACGGTCTTCTGGTCCAAGCCAGTTTCCGGTTACCAGCATTACCCGGAACCCAAGTTGGCTTCGCGAAACTTGGTTTTTTTATAAAAAATTTCCTTCCCTATCAAACGAGAGGCGCGGGTGGGATAGGGATTTTATTCCAAAC
>MNWS01000134.1 GCA_001872685.1 Fidelibacterota bacterium CG1_02_48_14 | reverse complement strand
TAACAATCGGAGGGATAGCTGGAGGTCCAGATGGAATCACCGGGTTGTACTACCGCGATATTGTCACTACCACACAACCAACCATCACCACCGGTGGTCAATTCAACCGCATTAAGTGGGTCAGGATGCCAGCGCAGAGTGAAATCACGGTGGAGGACAATCGTGTCCGGGATGGTTTCAGCTTTGAAAGCAGCGACGCCGGGTGTCCGCGTCTGACCCGTCAGGCTCAATCCCTCCGGTGTGGTGATTGTCAATGAATAATCGGTGTTTGGGTGCGGTAAAAAGGTTCCGGTGCTATCAATATAGGTCATGTCGCTTTCGCTGTAATAATAATCAGACCATGGATCCCGCACGCCCTGATACAAGCGCGGCACAAAGCGCCAACTGGTGGTTCCGTCAGTGATCAACACGGTGGCATTCTTCACCAGGTATTTGGATTCGTAACGCGGATAAAGCTGGTAGGTGGAACCATACCACACCGTATCAAAGCCCGCCTGATTCTGATCTGAACCTGATAATCCCAGGGTTTTGTGGACGACAACAAAACTACCAATTGAGGTGTCCGTGGAAATCAAACCAAAGACATTGAGCTGCGGATCGGGTTCACCCGTCACCGTTTCCCAGTCCCAACCACCGCAACCCATGAAAATGGCGAATGCCAGGAGCACTACCGAATGGGGCCATTGTCGTGAGAAGGATTTAAAACTCATATTTCACCCCCACGGTTGGCATGAAGGGAAACATGGGCACGCCAAATCGTTTGACACCTTTATACTCGCCAGTTTGCCAATCGTAATCCTGATCATAGATATAGGTCAGTGTATTTAAATGGTTCGTGACATTCACGATCTGAATATACCATTCTCTGCTGCCCCATTTGGTTTCAATGTGTTTGGTGAAACTGAGATCCCACCGGAAATAGCCCGGGTAGCGCTCACTGTTTTTATCCCCGTAGAGAAACTGGGGATAGGCGTTCCAACTCGCATCACTCCCCCATTCCTGATACGAATAGTCCTCGTAACGCGCCAGTACCGGTGTATAAGGATTGCCGCTGGAATAGGTGATCGCCGTGCTGATGTGCCATTGCTCAAGCCATTGCCAATCCCCCACCAGATTGACGGTGTGTGTGCGGTCGTACTTGGGAAAGTACCAGTCATGAACTTCACTTTTTCGCTGGGTGACGGAATAGGTATAACCCAGCCATCCGCGTAGGGGACCTGAAGTCTTTTTGAGTAACCACTCCCAACCATATGCTCGTCCCTGCGTATCGTAAAAATCGTTGAAGGGATTCATGTTCGAGACATCTTCCCCCAAATCGAAAGAGCTGGGCGGCTTCAGCGTGAGCAGATGATCGAAGGTTTTGTAATAAACTTCCGTACGGATCAGAAAATCATTCTCCGTCAGGTATTCCGCCCCTAAAATGGAATGGATTGAACGACTAACGGGGTACTCTTTGGGAATCGCCAGCCAAATATCGATGAAATGAAAATTGGCGTCGGGTGGATTCGCAACGCTGAGGAATTGGTTATAAATACCCCAGGATGCCTTCAGCGAAAGATTGTCCAACAGGAAATATTTCAATCCCAATCGCGGTTCGATATTTACATCGTTTGGGTGCAGTGAGTAGTGAGAAAGGCGCAAACCCAGTTGAGCGGAAAAAAGTGAATTAATATCCCATATATCCTGGAGATAAACGGCTTGTTCGACGGGACGATTCAGCATCCAAAGCAGTGTGTCTTTGCGTGTTGTGAAGGTATCTGCCTGCATCCCGCCCATGGCGAATGTCATACCCAGGTTAAAATCCATTGATTTGAATTGCCAGCCACCGGTGACAGTATGGGCAGGCGCTGCAAACCAGGTGAATTCGGTTTCCAATGTCTGATCGCTGACCCGATCAAAAATGTCCAGATTGAATGTATTCTTTGAGTAGGTCGTGTCATAAGTCTCGTATTCCCAGCGTTCTTCCTCACTATCGGAGGCTATTTGAAAACGGTAGCGACTGGAGGCCAAAAAAGTTTTGGCGATTAATTTCGGCGAGACGATCCAGCGCCAGGTCAGACTATTGGTAAAATTTCCCCAACGCCAATCAAAGAGATAATCACTTTCGTACCGTGTCTGATAGGTGGTCCCGGAACCACTGATTCCGTCGTAGGAATTATATTCATCCGAATATTCATCCGCCAGGCTGAATACATCATCCCCGTAGAAGGAACTCCAGGTCAGTCGGTGCTTGGAACCAAAATCCAGGTTAAGTTTCCCCTGAAAATCATAGAAATAATAGGGAAATACCTGGGCGGGCAGGACCACCTTGGAGCCATCGGGATTCACCGCGTTTTGATTCCGCAGCCGATAGAGTTGCCAAATGCCATTCACAATGGCGTCGATATAGGTACGGCGACCAGCCAGCATCCAGGAACCTTTGATTTTGGAATTTTCGGAATTCCCTGGTAATGGCCCCTCCAGAAGCAGCTTGCTGGATAAGAATGAGATATTGGCTTTGCCGGCGAATTCTTCCGTATTCCCCTCCCGGTTCACAATATTCAGAATGGAGCCCATGCGACCACCATAACGTGCTTCAAATCCCCCGGCACGAAAATCCGCTTCCTTGATGGCGTCTGTATTGAATGTCGAGAAAACACCACCCAGATGGGATGGATTGTACACCGTAATGCCGTCCAGCATGATGAGATTCTGGTCCGGTGTGCTCCCCCGAACATAGAGCGCGCTGGAAAAGTCATTGATGGATTGAACACCGGGCAGCATCTGGATAGCACGAAACACATCCGCTTCAACAAATGCCGGCGCTACTTCAATGTCACGCTGTTGAAGGGTGACGGTACTGGTGGTGACCAATTCTTTGAATTTCTGACGCTCCGCCGTAACCGTGACAGCCACGCCTTCCAAAATCTCCTCAACCATCCGGACATCCAGTCGGACATTTTCGTCCTGAACCACCGCCAATGGAATTTTCCGCAGGGTATAACCGATCATGGAGACCACCAGGGTATCCTGCCCCACCGGGACACCCGTTACGACAAAATAGCCTTCTGTGGTTGAGACAGCCCCGAGTTGTGCCCCCTTCAGCATGACATTGGCGTAGGGAATCGGCTCACCAGAGGAATTATCGCGAATGAACCCATGAATAGATTGCTGAGCCCAAACCTGGCTCGTGGCAGCGCAGCAGACAAACATCAGAACGATCCAGCGGCATTTTTTCAGAAAACAGGGTTTACGGTTCAAATTGCGTGCGCTCCATTTCAATCAATAGGGGGAAAATTTAATCGGGAATTTGAGATTGGCAGGGATTAACACGACGAAAATAAAATTGTGATCAGAGTCTGGTCCCTCTAGCCGAGAAAAACATCGGGAAATTTTGTC
>MNWS01000087.1 GCA_001872685.1 Fidelibacterota bacterium CG1_02_48_14 | reverse complement strand
TCATGGATAACATCCTGATGCACCATATTTTGAATGGGTGCACTCTTACCGTCAGCTATATTGTTTGGTATAAAAATTTTTTTTTGAAGCGTAATGAATCAACCGCAGGAGAGTTAAATGGCTGGTGTAAAACTACAAAATATTGAGATGAAATTTGGTGAAACCCATGTGCTGCACACCATGAGTTTTGATATTCGGGACGGTGAATTTGTTGTGGTCGTTGGTCCTTCCGGTTGTGGTAAGTCAACCACCTTACGGATTATCGCCGGACTGGAAGAACCAACCTCCGGTGATGTGTTTATCGGTGACCAGCGCGTAAACAACGTGGCTCCCAAGGACCGCGACATTGCCATGGTTTTCCAGAATTACGCCCTTTACCCGCACATGGATGTTTTTGAAAATATGGCTTTTGGTCTAAAACTGCGGAAGTTTCCCAAGGCAGAGATTCAAACTCGTGTAAATGAAGCCGCCGAGATTCTGGGCATTTCCAGCCTGATTCATCGTCGCCCCAAAGAACTATCCGGCGGTCAGCGCCAACGCGTGGCGGTAGGTCGGGCGATTGTGAGAAAACCAGCCGTGTTTTTATTTGATGAACCCCTTTCCAACCTGGATGCCAAATTGCGGGTGCAGATGCGGACAGAGATTAAAAAACTCCACGCAACACTGGGCGCGACCATGATCTATGTAACCCATGATCAGACCGAAGCCATGACCATGGGCGATCGCATCGTCGTTCTTAAAGATGGTTATCTCATGCAGGAAGACAGACCGTTGGAAATTTATACCAACCCGGCCAATCAGTTTGTGGCGGGTTTCATCGGTTCGCCGCCCATGAATTTCTTCGCCACCGTCGCTGAAGGTTCAACACCCATGCTGCTAAACGAAGGTTCTTTCAGCGTGCCCGTCCCTGGTGATCTGAACATTAAAAAAGGTCAAAAAATTGTTGTGGGGATTCGTCCGGAACACATATCCCTGGCGGAAAATGGTATTCTGAGTGCTACGGTTGAGGTCGCCGAATTGATGGGCAGTGAATCGTTTTTACACGCCACCACCGGCAAGCATCCTTTTGTTGCCCGGGTGGAAGCGACACACACCTTTAAAACAGGTCAAACCGTGCGACTGGCGGTTCAAACCGATCATCTCCGCTATTTTGATGGCGAAACCGGCGAACGAATCTGATTCCCAGATTTGGGGACGAACTTGTTTCGGCAGCTGTATTATTAAGACCCTGAAACAAGTTCAACGTGACGCCGGAAAAAACACTCATCTGCTCCCGGCAGGTTGATTAATCAGGAAAATCGGCACATGCCAACCATTGAGTTTAAACCGGTTGAACCCGGTAACATCGGCAAGATTCGCGGACTGTTTGAGCTGACCTACCTCTATGAGCCGGTTTCGGACGCGCTGGTGAGAGAGAAAATCTTTGGAGATCCCTTCTTTGATGAGTCTCTGACAAATGTCGTCCGGAGCGACGGGCAAATTGTCGGGTTTTCCATGGGTGTCACCCGTCCGGACTACAAGCCGGAGAAGGGTTGGCTGAAGTTGATGGCTATCCATCCGAAATTCCAGGGTCAAAGTCTGGGTAAGCAACTGCTGGAACAAACGGAAAATACCTTCCGCCAGCGAGGCTTGAAAATCATCAGTCTGTTTGACACGCCCTATAATTATTACACACCGGGACTGGACCCGCGTTATACCCGGGCGCTGGTCTTTTTCCAGGATCGTGGATTTGAACGATCCGGCGAGACGGAAAACCTGCTCTGTTCATTGGATCAAAATTTTGAGATAACGACAGCGGACGAAACGCGCCTGAATGAGAATGGCATTGACATCCATTTGGCGGAGTTGACGGAGATGGAGCGTTTGAATAATTGGCTGGATACCATCTGGCCAGCCTGGAAAGCTGAAGCTACCGCAGCTCAACGACAAAACCTGTTGTATCTGGCGGTGAAGGAGGGGGCAGTCGTTGGTTTTGGCGCTGGCGAAGGCAATAATGTGGGTACGGGTTGGTTCGGCCCGGTCGGGGTTGATCCGGCGGTTCGCCGGTATAAAATCGGTAAAGTTTTAACGCTGAAAGTGCTGGGGGAGCTCAAAAAACGCGGTTTTTCAATGGCAACAATCCCCTGGGTGGGTCCAATTGCATTTTACCAACGTCTCTGCAAAGCGGTGGTGGATCGCGTTTTCTGGCGTTTTGAGAAGCCGCTTTGAGGATATCATGCCGCGCCAACAAACATTTAATACCTGTTATAACGACCGCACCGATGCCGATGGTTGCTGCTAGTAAGTAAACTTGACTAAAATCAATTTGGCGGATATATTGGCTCACTTTCGGTAAAAAATGACGGGGCTCATGGATGCGAAATTGAAATGCAGCCGATCCATTTTTTCCTGAAGGATCAGAACAAGAATTAACATGAGGAGAAAAGTGAATGAAGAAGCTCACAGTTAGTCTCTTGGCGCTCACGGTGCTGACAGGCGGCGCGTTTGCCCAACTTTCAGTTGGGTTTAATGCTGGTTTTACAGGCGACATGTATGGCCTGAGTAGCGATTTCTACGATCAGAACAAAGGGTATTTGACAGATGAATTGGCACCCCCAACTGGAATCACGGAAGTGAAATACGAACCGAACACAGCAACTGTCGGGTTCGATTTTGGCTTGAATGCCACCTATGACATGGGATTTTTCTTTGTCCGGGCTGATTTCCGTCGTGAAACCCTGATTTCCGGCGGTGAAAACACCTTTGAGCAAACTGGCATGTTGATGTATGGAAATACTGGTGACACCGGCGCCTATACTGTCAAACAAGCACAAACAACGGCTGGCGCAATTACATCCATTCCCGTCTATTTTGGCGTTAATATCCCAGTCATGAAGGGCAAGATATTCGCCGGTATGGGATATGGGTACTACATGGCCGATGCCACACTGACATTGGATCTCAGTGGAACATATATTGACGCCATGGATGCCTATATGACAGCTGTGGATGCATCACTTGGTGCCGCAGGTCTTGGTCTAAGCTCAACTTCATTGGATCGCAAGGGCGAACTGAGCTACAGCACAACCGGAACCGGTGTAGAATACCTGCTGGGCTATCAGAGCAAAATCTCTGACAACCTGAGCCTGGCCTTCACCTACAGCGCTGGTGGTGGTGTGGTTTACGGTGAGTCAGAATTTGATACATATGCCATTGATCCTGTCGTCGCGGGCGGAGTAACCTATTTCCCCGGTGTAAACACAGCAGATTATTCATTAGCTGAAGGTTTTGATGCATTGTCAAGTCAGTTCCTGTTCACCCCGGTTGGCGATGGAATGAAGACGAAGACCATGTTCCCGCTGAAAACAGCCGGAAGCAAGATCATGTTAGGCGTTCAGTACAATTTCTAAAAATCAGTACTGAAACAGATTCAGACAGAAAAAGGCCGCTCGTTGAAGCGGCCTTTTCTTTGTTACCCG
>MNWS01000116.1:1003-3376 GCA_001872685.1 Fidelibacterota bacterium CG1_02_48_14 | reverse complement strand
TGGGAATGGAATGACCCGATTGCGCAACGCAATAATTCATTATCTGGCACAACGCTTTCAACGAGTTATGTCATCGTAGATCGTCATGTCAACGATGTCTCCGCCGCGGTCATCAACGGCAAAACCTTCGTGGCCGTGGCCACGGACGGGGGCGTGAGCGTGATTAATGAGGATGACGGGGTGGTGGTGGATTTTGTTGCAGATGGGACATATCGCTGGGGTAATGTCTATCTTGCTAAAGACGGCACGCTCTACTCCACGCTTATTTCAGAGAATCCTCTTGTCACTAACTATAACTATGTCGCTGTTAATTATAACGCGCATACAAAGACATCCGATCAAACCACCACCAACACGCAGTATGTGGGAGGAAGCGTGAACGGCAGCCAGATACACATTTTAGGGGCCTACAACGGCATTGGCACACAAGTAACATCTCTTAATGTTACCGAAGGAACTTCGTCCATGGAAGATGGGTCAAACACTATTTATGTTGGCAGCGCCGCCGGACTTAGCATGGTTAATGAAGATCAGACAACCGCGAACAACGGTTCCGTCAAATACTACACCAAGGACTACATCACCGAGGAAATGATTGGGGATGTGCGGGGCATGTGGGGCTTTGGCTTGGACTCGGCCGCCAATCCGGCTGACTATTCAGTCAAAACCAACACCTTAACCGGCACCAACATCTCATCTGCTGACTATGTTTCCGGCGTGCGTGGCTATGGCATTGACTTTGACGGCTCATCCGAATACCTTACCCTGGCCACGGCCTCGGACGGTGATGTGGACTTTGCTCCGGGAGAGCAGTTTAGTATTAGCGCGTGGGTGAGGAGTGATTCTGTGCCTGCTAGCACGGATTTAGACGCTATTGTTACTAAATGGGATGACACAAGCACATTAAGAGGATACTATTTCACTTTAACAAATGATGATTCAGATGCGACTGGTAATTTCTTGCTAAAGATTTTTGATGAGAGCGCGGATGCACAAATTACGGCAGTATCTGCAAATGATACTGTGTCCGCTGGTATTTGGTATCATGTAGCAACGACATTTAATGGTGGGACAACCGGGGCCGCAGGAGATGTGAAATTGTATGTTAATGGCGTGCATGTTGCCAGTAATTCTGCTAATGGAAGTTTCTTGGGAATGGAAGATGTTGCTGCTGATTTTTCCATCGGAGGTTGGGATGTTACCGATACACTTGCTGCGGACGATGAATGGGACGGCGTCATAGACGAAGTCATGGTCATTGGCACCACCACCTTGTCTGCGGTTGACATCAAGCACATCTATGAACAAGGCAAGCGAGCTTTGGAATCTGGCGTGGAAGGAACCGCGGATGACACCACCAGCGCTCACAGCGCCTTTAGAATCGGGGTTGGAGCCGGAGCCGTGCCCTATACTGCCGGAGAATTCATCGGGTCAATCATCCAAGTATATGATGGTCCCGGAGGAGCAACATCAACCAGATTCATCACCCAAACCGCCTCATCCACATCAGATTACTATTTCCAATTTAGCCCTGACCATTCAGCAACCATAGCAGACAGCGACACTTTCTCGGTCGGCCCATCCCTGATAGCCGGAACAACCAACCGGGTAACTTCAATCGCAGTGGATGACTATGGTGACTTTATCTATATCGGAACAACAAGCGCAACCGGATCAAACGGATCCGTATCAAAAATCGCCTTAGGGTCTGATACACTTGTAGATGTTTGGCACACAGACATCGGAAAAGAAGACGATCTATTACAGCCATACGGCGGCGCCTCAACCACAGCCATCAGCTTCGCGGACAACACGCTTGTCATCGGAAACAACTCCACCAATGGAGCAGGATTCTGGTCTGAGACCGAAGCCGAGTCCTTGGACCGCAAACTCACCAAGCCCAAGACCGTGTTCACCGTGATAGACCATATTCAAACCCCAAGAATCACGGGCTTAAACGGAACCTTGGAGTTCAACGCCTCATCAACAATCAATGTAATCACCAATGCCTTTACAATCACCGGCACCTCATCCCAGGAAATTATGCGCGTGGGGCAAGACATGAATATCAGCTTTGCCAAAGACACCAACATCCGCTTCCACAACGAGGCCGGCACTGATTATGTCAACTTGGTTTCCAAGAACACGGCAGACGAGTTTGTGCTGGGCACGGCCTTGAATGTGGAAGGCATGCAAGCAACCGAGGATGCCGGAGCCATAACCTGGTTCAACATGCCGGTGTCATCATCAGCATCTGACGGAGATGATATGAGCATTACTTACAAGATTGATAATAATAATGTATTTACAATTTTTGCGGAAGCCGATGGAACCGGCGGAGCTGATAACTTTAGAGTCGGAGTGGCAACCACA
>MNWS01000116.1:0-941 GCA_001872685.1 Fidelibacterota bacterium CG1_02_48_14 | reverse complement strand
CATTGAAAATAATTTGTACGTGATGGGAACTTTGCGCGCGACCACCTCATATGTTGGAGACCTTATATTCGGGAATGAGTATAAATTCACAGAAGCAGATGACCTGTTTTCATCCTTGAAATTGAAGAATGATTCAGGAAACGATTTGGTTACCTACTACCGCGAAGGCAAAGTCGGAATCGGCTCGTCATCCCAGTCCGGGTCATTATGTATAGATGACGGAACCGGCGTGTGTGATGGCCTAAGTGCTACTGCCGGGGACATCTACTACAACGCGGCGCACGCGGCATATACGGATGTGGCGGAAAATTATCCAACTGATGATGAAACGCTGGGAGCAGGGGAGATTGTGCAAATAACCAAACACCAAACATCAAACATCAAAGAAACATCAAACAATCAAACATCAAATAATACAGATGATTTGTTTATTGAGCGCGCGGACGGCATCGGCGCTGTGCTTGGCATAATATCCACCAATCCGGGGCTCACGCTTGGGGATTATGGCAAGGAGAGCCGTCATGCTGAACTTGTTTCAGCATCTGTTCGCAATGTTCCGGTGGCCTTATCAGGCAGGGTGCCGGTTAAGGTATCCCTTGAAAATGGAAACATCCTTCGAGGTGACTATCTTACATTATCCAAAAAAGAACCAGGCGCGGCTACTAAGCTAATCGGCTCTGGACAGGTTATTGGCATTGCTATGCAAAACTACAACGGCTCAATGGTTGAGCCGTTGACCAAAGACCAGAATCCGTATCAGGTAATGACCTTTATCCAGCAGTTTTACCAGTATGATGACGAGAGCGTGGTCCGCATCTTTAATCCTAAGCTGATAAATATCCAGCAGCAGATTGATGATCTGAAGTCGCGGGTGGAGGAGCTGGAAAAGTGGAGGACAAGGGCCGGGGAATAAGAAACAAGACACAAGAAACAATGACCAA
>MNWS01000088.1:17515-17607 GCA_001872685.1 Fidelibacterota bacterium CG1_02_48_14 | reverse complement strand
AAGTTGTTCAGTGGCTTGCAAACTTTTGTAAACCGTTTGACAAAACTAATTAACGGTCCGCAAACTTTAAAAAATGGCAGAATTAGACAGGA
>MNWS01000088.1:17099-17483 GCA_001872685.1 Fidelibacterota bacterium CG1_02_48_14 | reverse complement strand
AGATGGATAAGGTCGGTCGTTTAGCCTGATTTGTTATGTCCTGTCAGTTATAACGGATGGTCAACAGGTTCCAACCTTATGCATTGATGCGTTGTTTGTGAAGGTTTGCATCATCGCGCCAGAGAATACGGTAAATTTGATACCCATTTACCATTCTGGGTTGTAAAATTGGGTGGTAATTTTGACATAACTGGCCCTAGACCCTATTTGTAATGCAGGAGCTTCAATGAGCAGTCAATGTTCCGATTCTGACGATTTCGCAACTCAAGGAAGTGGCAGCCAAATACCGCGAAGTGATTCCGGTTAACATTAAAGATTATGTGAATCTTGAAAGATTTGCTGCTTGGGCTTCGACTCCGCTCAGCCTGACAATAAGAGGAAAGG
>MNWS01000088.1:0-17015 GCA_001872685.1 Fidelibacterota bacterium CG1_02_48_14 | reverse complement strand
CGAAAAAACGGAAAATGAAAACATACTTTGTTTACATATTAAAATGTTCAGATAACAGCTACTACACCGGAATAACCAACGACCTGGAGCGAAGATTGGCTGAACATCATGAAGGGCTGAATAAATCAGCCTATACGCATCATCGGAGACCTGTTAAGCTGGTTTTTACTACCGATTTCAATGATGTAAATCAGGCCATTGTTTTTGAAAAACAGGTGAAGGGTTGGAACAGGAAGAAAAAGGCAGCACTAATAAATGATCAATGGGGAAAGCTGCCAAAATTAGCTGAATGCAATAACGAAACTTCACATAAAAATTATAAAGGATTGGGCTTCGACTCCGCTCAGCCTGACAAGTACGAAGCCTGACAAGTACGAAGCCTGACAAGTACGAAGCCTGACAAGTACGAAACCTGACAAGTCGAAGAGGACAAGTAGGTCCACATTCAGACATCCACTAAGAACCCCTTAATCCCCCTCCAATCGATACGGTTCCACCGTCAACACCTCTTCCCGCAACACACGCACCGCGCCCGGCGCCGAGCCCCGTGGTTTCGAGATGTATTTTCGTTGGCAATAACTCACTGCCACGACGCCGGAATGCTTCGCATCGCTAAATCTTGCCGCCAGTTGCGCGGCCATCATCAAATCGCGGTGTTGAGGTTCAAGTTTTCCCGTCTGAAGAATCACATGACTCCCGGTAACTCCCCGAGCATGAAACCACCAATCCAGTTTACTGGAAATTTTAAATGACAGCGTGTCATTGTCCCGGGCGTTCCGTCCAACGAGTATCGCCAATCCGGAGGGGGATGTGAATGTCCGATAGGGTAGATGTACGGCCGCAACACCGGCCTCCTGTGAAAATCGTTCACCCTGCTCTTCCAGAAATTTCCGCAGCAAATCCTCAACACCCGCCTCTATCAGATCTTCCAATTTTCCAATGTCCGTTTCAGTTTGCGCCAGCCGAGCGGCATGATCGGAGGTCCGCAATTTGGTTTTACGAACCGATTGGTACAATCTCTCAAGGTTTTGCTGTAGAGAGAATTGGGGATTCAATGGGACAACCATTTCTGCTCCGGTGGGTGAGAATTCCGCCCGCAGCGTTAACGTCTCTGGCTTTTCCGGCTTTAACCGGCTGGCGATGGCGATTGCCAATCCATCAGCCTGGTGCTGAATTGTCTGCCAATCATTATCTGCAAGCTCCGCCTTCTGTTTTTCTGCTTTGCGTTGCCAGCGTTTCAACACTGTGTGAGCGCGTTTTTCAACGGAATCCTGCGAAGTAACTGGTTTATGTTGACGAGATAGGTGGAGGATGGAGCGCACGATTTCAGCGATATTGGAATTATCATCCGCCCCAGCGTGTCCTTCGACCTTGGTATGCTTCGGTTCGCCCGGGCTGGCAATCTCAGGAAGACGCCTTGAGGGACTATTGAGTAACCAGTCAGGATTATCGAAAAGCCGTGGTTCAATGAGATGAAATTTTAATGATTGTGGGTGAGGTGACAATTCATTTGATAATACTGCCGATTTTAATTCCATCGAATTCAGCCAGCACTCCTCGACCGGCCGCCAAACAACCGATTTTAGAAATTGATTGGACAGAAGGCCATTTTTCCGGAAATAGACATTCCCGTGAGGATGTCTGAAGTCAAACAGAAACTCCTGACCTTCATCCAGCTCGAAACGAACAATGGGGAAATGGCTATGCTGCGAGATATTTATGATGGTTATCGGGTGCGCGAACTCACGGGCAAACAGATTGACTTTCTTGCGCGGCAAGGATGTATTGGCAGGCATGTAGAACGAAAATTGATTTTGGAAAGGTTGCCAAGCCAGTTGGTAAGTCTCGTTTTCATGTTCAATCCATAGATCAAGTCGTTCCTTTTGGAAGGTGAATGCGTGGCAAATTTTGCCATTAACCAGCAGGGATTCGAATAAGTGGGTCCAGTGCCAAAGTGTGAGCCAGGAATCAAGCATGTCAAGCTTCCTATTTTTTGGGATTAATAACGATTTAAAGTAGGAGAAAAAAAAGCCTTGATTTTTTGGGAAATATTCGTTGGTGGAAGATCATAAAAACATTCATAAATCCAATATACATTTTGACATAGGAGGCGGTGCAAATTATAATAGGCCACTTTTGGAGATGTGCTGATGCTGAAAAGTATGACGGGATTTGGGAAGTCGGAAGTGAAACATGAGGGGTTGGACCTTACCATCGAAGTGCGGTCAGTGAACAGCCGATTTCTGGAGATGAATTTTCGTCAACCCCGCATGCTGGCGGAGTTTGAAGATCTAGCCCGACCCATCGTTCAGAATCGCATTCCCCGGGGAAAACTGCAAATTTCACTCAATCTGCCCAACGAAGCGAGTCTTCACGCAACTCCGATTTTCAATGAAGAATTGGCAAAAGAATATTTGAAAATTGCTGAGACCGCGAAAGCGCTCGTGGGTGCTGAGACGACATTAACGACCGATCAGTTGCTCCAGATGCCTGATATTATACAGTTTGAGCCAAAGATACCTGACCAGGAGCTCTTCTTTAAAGCATGTGTAAACGGATTAAATCAAGCATTAGATGCCTTGGATGACATGCGGTCGGTTGAGGGGCAGCACCTTGAAAACGCTTTGATCGAACAACTGAATGTTATCAGTCAGTTATTGGAAGAAATTGAAACCAATTGTGCCGCACGCATTCCCATGGTCATGGAAAAATTGCAAGCCCGGATTCAAAGCGCATTGAAGGATACTGAGATAGATGAACGCAGACTTGAGCAAGAATGGGTGATTTGGGCTGATAAACTGGATATATCCGAAGAGCTTGTCCGGTTTAAAGCACACATTTTGCACTTTCGGGACATTATGGAAAACGATCCTAACGCGGGTCGTCGCCTGAATTTTTTGCTTCAGGAGATGAACCGCGAAGCCAACACGATTGGGAGCAAAGCCTATTCATCGAGTATTTCATATCATGTGGTTGAGCTAAAAAGTGAAGTTGAAAAAATCCGCGAACAGATCCAGAATATTCAATGATGTCAAACCGCGGTAAGTTGATTGTCGTCGCCGGACCTTCAGGAACCGGCAAGGGGACGCTTGAAATGCGACTGATGGAGCGTCATCCGGAGGTTAAATTTTCGGTATCCATCACTACACGGCCCCCCAGAGATTATGAGATTGATGGTGTCCACTACCATTTTATAAACAAGAGTGCCTTCATTGAAAAAATTCAGAAGAATGAATTGATTGAATGGCAGGAAGTATACAACAAAAACGGTCATTTATACGGAACACTCAGGTCCTATGTGGATGCTGCCTTGAGTAATGGCGAAATATTGCTCATTGACATTGACATCAAAGGGGGTTTGAATGTGAAAGCTCAATATCCCGCTGATACGGTGTCGATTTTCGTGCGACCACCCTCGCGTGATGCATTATTAAACCGGCTGCAAATGCGGGGTACGGATTCACCGGAACAGATTCAGATTAGACTGGAGCGGATGCCGGAGGAGATTGAACTGGGTGAACATTTTGATTATCAGATCATTAACGACGATCTGGATGAAGCGACGAGGAAAATGATTGAAATTGTGGAAGAAAACTGTTCACAATTCAACACGGCCAAATCAGTAAATAGGTAAGAAGGAGTTTATAATGGCATTAAAAACGATTCCCTTTCGCGAGCTTGAAAAGCATACGCCGGACATGTTCGAAGCGGTGACGATTGTAGCCAAACGCGCACGCCAGATCACTGGTGATCGTTTCATCATTCGCGAAGAAAAGCGACGCGAAGAAGAGGCGAGTGAAGAGATCAATGGGATTGATGAATTGGAAGAACGCGATCCTGATTTCGAAATCAAGAAATTGGAATTCGACCGCGTTGAAAAGCCTGTGACTGAAGCCTTAAATCAGTTATTGGGTAACGATTTGGAATGGCAACATCACGATACATCTGTCACCAACGAAGAGTAGCAGGTGGCTGCTGATTCAGCAATAAAACGGTTTTTGGCTGAGGAAATTGAAGTTTTTGGCGGACCCATTTACCATCCGGGTACTGATGATCTTCCCAAAACCAATGAGGGTCATTCTGTCAAACATGTTGTAAGGACCGAAAATGAGCAGCCCGGCCGTTTTGCTTCTGACCTAACCCAATTCAACCAGGAAATCTCCGGGTGTCAAAATTGTGCATTGGGTGCGTCGCGCACGAAATTCGTGTTTGGCGTAGGTGATCCGAATGCCGATCTCATGTTGATTGGTGAGGCTCCTGGTCGTGATGAAGACCTGAGAGGTGAGCCATTCGTAGGGCGAGCCGGACAATTACTGGACAAAATACTGGCGGCGATTGATTTGAATCGTGATGAAGTATTTATAGCGAATGTTCTGAAATGCCGACCCCCGAACAATCGGGATCCGCTACCTGCTGAGGTTGAACAGTGCGAACCTTATCTCTGGCATCAGATTGAGCTCATCAAACCCAAACTCATCGTTGCATTGGGTCGCATCGCGGCTATGACGCTTCTGAAAGTGGAAGACACGCTCAAGAATATGCGATTGCAGGAATACACCTATCAGGGAGTTGACCTCCGGGTGACGTATCATCCGGCGGCATTGTTGCGAAATTCAAATTTTAAACGACCCGCATGGGAAGATTTTCAAAAAATCCGTGATTTGTATTTGGCTAAGCGAAAGGGCGCAGGGATAGGTGTCTGAGTTTTCAGGGAGCCTTCGGGTTCCACCCCAGAACATCGAAGCTGAACAGGCTGTTCTCGGGAGCATGATGCTCTCTAAAGAGGCTGTTTCAGTCGTGTTGCAGCTATTAGAACCAGAATTTTTCTACAAATCCGCGCACCAGAAAATATTCAAAGCGATTTTAACTCTTGAGCAGGGCAGCGAGCCTGTTGACCAACTCACGGTTTCTGACATTTTAAAACGCATGGGCGAACTCGAAGCAGTTGGCGGCGCTTATTATATCACGGGACTCGCCGAATCAATTCCCAGTACGGCGAATGTTGAATATTACGCCCGTCTGGTGATGGAAGCAGCCACGCTCCGAGATATAATTGTTCTCGCAGGCACCATTTCTACCGAAGCTTATGAAGCCAAAGATCATGTGGATGATGTCCTGGATGATTTTGAGCGACGGATTTTTGACATCTCCAAACGGCGCTTCAAAAAACAGGGATTTGAGCCAATCAAGCCGGCGCTGGAAGCTGCTTTCGAAATGGTTGAGAAATCTCACCAGTCACCGGGAGCAGTCCGAGGAACGCCATCCGGTTTCAGTCGCTTAGACGAATTGACCTCCGGATTTCAGTCATCTGACCTGATTATTTTAGCTGCCCGACCTTCCATGGGGAAAACCGCGTTTGCCCTCACCGTTGCCCGGAATGCCGCCGTCATGCACGGGATTCCCGTGGGCATTTTTAGTCTTGAAATGGCGTCATATCAGTTGGCGATGCGCCTTTTATGCAGCGAGGCCCGGGTTGATATGCATCTGGTTCGTACGGGAAAATTACCGAGTAATCTTTGGGGTCGTCTATCCAAGGCTGCAGGTAAACTGGCCAATGCGCCCATTTTCCTGGACGATACAGCATCGCTGACAGTGTTGGAAATTCGTGCCAAGGCGCGACGACTGAAAGCCGAACGGGACATCAAACTGCTCATTGTGGATTATCTCCAGCTCATCACGGGTCCTCGGGGAATCGAAAATCGTCAGCAGGAAATTTCGTTGATTTCACGGTCGCTTAAAACCCTGGCGAAAGAGCTGGATATTCCCATCATCGCCTTATCCCAGTTGAGTCGCGCCGTGGAATCGCGCACCGACAAACGTCCAATGTTATCGGATTTGCGTGAGTCGGGTTCTTTGGAGCAGGATGCCGATGTGGTGACATTTATTTATCGGCCGGAAAAGTATAATTTGATGGATGATTCCGGGAATTCCCAGGAGGGGATCGCGGAGATCATTATCGGGAAGCAGCGTAATGGTCCCACCGGTTCAGTGAAACTGGCATTCATTGATAAATATGCAGCGTTTGAGGAAATGCCCGGTTATATCCCACCGGAAGCTTCAGGGAAGCCTTTGCCGTTGTAACGTATGGCTACAGGGATATTCAATAAGCTGCGACGATCATCCACGGGCAAATTGCCGGCTGATTTTCAGCGGATTCTGGATTTGATGCAGGGGAATATCCACAACCAACCCGACGAAGACCTACTATTTAGAGCATACGAATTTGCCAAGACTGCCCACCAGGGACAGATGCGCAAATCGGGCGAACCCTATTTCACCCATTGTGTTGCGGTGGCAACGATTTTGGCCGAAATGCATTTGGATAGTACCACAATTGCTGCGGCATTAATGCATGATGTTGTTGAAGATACTGGTTTTACGGTGGAAGATGTTGAAGCCAGCTTCGGAAAAGATGTGGCTCAGCTCGTGGATGGCGTCACCAAATTATCGGACATTAAATTCAGGAGTGAGGAGGACAAACAGGCAGTCAATTTCCGGAAAATGCTGCTTTCCGTGGCTGAAGATATTCGAACGATCATTATCAAATTTGCTGACCGTTTGCACAATATGCAGACGATTGATTCCCTTCCGGATGTGAAAGCACGGCGAATTGCCAGGGAAACGAGAGATGTTTACGCGCCGTTGGCGCACCGGTTGGGGATGTACCGCCTGAGATCAGAGATGGAAGATTTGGTTTTCAAAGTTCTTGAGCCCAAGGCTTACCAGGAACTTTCCAAGTCAGTTCCCAAGCGTCAAAGCGAGTTTGAAGCCTATATCAAGAATTTCCTGGTACCGGTGCGGGAACGCATCGAGGCGGCTGGTATCAAGGTTGAATACCACAGCCGATTTAAGAATTATCATTCGATTCATCGCAAGATGGTGGATCAGAAGCGTCCTTTAAAAGACATTTATGATATTTTTGCTATCCGGATCATCGTAGAAAAGCTGGAAGACTGCTACTCCGTGCTGGGTTTCGTTCATTCGTTTTACCCACCCATCCAATCACGGTTTAAGGATTTCATTGCGACACCCAAAGCCAATGGCTATCAAAGTCTGCACACAACGGTGGTGAGTACAGGCGGGCGACCGGTTGAAGTTCAGATTCGTACGGCAGAGATGGATCAGACGGCAGAAGAGGGTGTTGCTGCGCATTGGCGATATAAAGAGAACAATACGGATGGTGGAAAGCGCCATCGGGATGACCTGGATGCCCATGTAAGCTGGTTGCGGAATCTGGTTGATATTCTGCAGAACGAAGATAGCACGACCAGTCATCAGTTTATGGACATGCTCAAAATCGACTTGTATAAGAACGAAATTTTCGTCTTTACACCCAAGGGTGATGTGAGAATTCTGCCGGTGGGGGCGACGCCACTGGACTTCGCTTTTGACATTCATTCCCAGGTTGGGCTGCATTGTATTGGTGCTAAGGTAAATGGCAAAATCATTCCGCTGAATACTCATTTGAAAAGCGGCGATAGCCTTGAAATTATTACCAGCGATCATCAGACACCCAATGTCGCCTGGCTCAAATATGTCAACACCTCCAAAGCCAAAACCATTATCCGGAAATGGGCGAAAAAACAGGAATTTGATCACAGTGTCAAACTGGGGCAGGACATTCTCGAAAGGGAATTGCGGCGATTAAGACTTTCCAAAGAAGCCAAGAATATTCGTCACTCCTTCACGGACATGGGCTATGAAAGTGAAGAAAAAATGTTGGCGGCAATTGGTGCCGGGCATCGGACCATCACATCACTTTTGAATAAATTGTATCCGGATCTTTCGTTCACACCACCTAAAGTTCAGAAAGATCCCAACGAGAGTTTTTTCCGGCGGGCTCGCAAAAATACCAAAGGCGTTGCCATTGCCGGTATCGACAATATGATGATCAGTTTTGGCAAGTGTTGTAATCCCATTCCGGGTGACCCTATTATCGGATTTATTACGCGTGGTCGCGGTGTAACGGTGCACCGGGCAGATTGCGACACCGTGGGTCCGAATTTATCAGAGAAAGAACGACTCATTGAAGTTCAATGGGGCAATGAGAAAAATCAGACATTTTTAGTGCGCCTGAAGGTAATGGCTCAGGATCGAAAGCACTTTATACGGGATATAACGGAGCGAATTTCTTCTTTTGATGTGAATATTGAATCCCTTCAGATGAAAGCTGAAGAAGATTTGGTGATTGGTCTGATCGTCCTCGAGGTAGACGGCGTTCGTCAATTGGAAAAAATTCGTAACCGGATACAAATGGTAGATGGTGTAATGAGTGTTGATCGCGAATAACACCAATACACTCAAGTAAAAAAGGAAGGAACAAGTAAAAATGGCAATTACCTACACCAAGAAGGATGTTGCGAAACTGACTGCGGACAAGGTTGGTCAGAAATTAGCCGGAGTTGAAGAGGTTGTAGACAGGGTGTTCAATGTCCTGCGCGAGTTGATGAGCAGCAGCGAGGAAGAAATTCGCATTGAAATCCGGAACTTTGGTGTTTTTGAAGTTAAACCAACCAAAGCCAAACCCCGCGCCCGTAATCCTCGCACAAACGAGGAAATCTATGTGCCACCACGTAAAAAGACGCATTTCAAACCCGGGAAACTTCTGCGCGAAGTACTAAAACAACCTCGCGACTAAGGTCTCGTTCCAGAACGGGGAAATCATATGGATGGTCGTATACTGGCGATAGATCCGGGGGGCCGACGTGTAGGCCTGGCACTCACGGATCCACTCCGGATTATCGCCAGTCCTTTTAAGACACTCTTGATCAACAATGAGGATGATGCCTTAAAGCAAATCCTGCAAGTCATTGTTGATCAGGAAGTTGTCGAGATTGTCGTTGGACTTCCCATTAACAACCGTCGGGAAGATTCAGCTCAAACGACACGTGTGCGAGCATTCATCGAAAAATTGAAATCGGTGGTGACGCAACCCGTTCATATCATTGATGAAAGCTATTCTTCGGTGGAGGCTGAGCGAATGCTCCACGCCATGGGAAAGAAAGTCGGCGATGATAAGGGAGCGCTCGACCGACTGGCCGCTACGGTAATTCTCGAACAATTCTTAGCTGAAAGTCGCCGATGAAACGCGTCCGTTCACTCTCGCCAGAATTTTTGTCGATTATCACTGGCATCCTGTTCACACTGAGCTTTCCACCATTCGACCTATCATTTCTTGCATGGTTCGCCTGGATTCCACTCTGGATAGGATTGGAACGATCCGGGTGGCGGAACGGGTTCCGGCTGGGGTACCTGAGCGGACTGATTTTTACCCTGGGATCATTGAACTGGATTGGAAACAACAGCGGTACCTCATTCTTGATAGCGGCGTCGTCCATGATTGGCTCGGTGCTCTATCTGTCTATTTATTTTGGTCTGTTTGGATATTTACTGGGTAAAGGTGGTCAGGTTTACGGAAATCGTGTGTTTCTGTTTGCCCCGCTCGTTTGGTCGGGCATCGAATATATCTATTGTTGGGGATTCATGGGATTTCCCTGGATTTCCCTCGCGATGACCCAGAATCTGTTCCTGCCGGTTCAGCAACTTGCTGAATATGGTGGCATCTATATCGTTTCGACCTGGGTGTTACTGATTAATTCTGCGATTTATGCCATAGAATTTATGGATCGAACGGGCAGGCAACAAAAATTATACTGGACGGGGTTGACCGTTTTTATCGTTGCAACATTCGCATTTGGTGGTGTCCGGATCTGGCAGACCAGTCATACGGATTCTCCGACCCTCGGTGTTGGTGTGGTTCAGAATAATGTCGAACCCAGGGATAAATGGGTGCGTGAGAAGAAGCAGTTGCATGTTGAAAAGTTGCTTTCTCAAACCGATCTGGCGCGGTTAGAGGGTGCGAAGGTGGTCATTTGGCCGGAGACCGCTGTACCGGCTTATCTGATGTATTATGCGTCACTCTACAATAAAATCAACCAATTCGTCAACCAGAATGACATCTCCATACTCACCGGCTCGTTGCATCATAGTCGTCTTAATAACGAGCTTCAGACCTATAATGCAGCGTTCTTTTTTTCGCCGGATTCCGAAGTAAAGCTTTATTACAAACAACATTTGGTACCCTTTGCTGAGCGATTACCCCTGGTGGATGTTTTTCCCTGGTTAAAAATACTCAATTTTGGACAGGCGAATTTTACACCGGGAACCGAATCCAGCATCTATCCGCTGGGGAGTCGGAGTGAATCTGCAAATTTCGGTGCCATGATTTGTTATGAATCCAGTGATCCGGTTTTATTTCGACAATTTGTTCTTAATGGTGTTCAGATCATGACCATCATCACGAATGATGGATGGTTAGGGCATTCATTGGGTCCTTATCAGCATTTGGCAATTGCCAGATTGCGTTCGATTGAACATCGCATTCCCATTGTTCGAAGTGCTCAAACCGGAATTTCTGCCTACATCCGTCCCAATGGTATCATTGATCACAGGATATTGCTGAATCATTCGGGATATTTTGTCGTGAATGTACCAACCAAACACGCTGAGACAATTTATACCAAATGGGGTGACTGGTTTGGAATGCTCATGGTCCTTGGGTTGATCGTTTGGACCAGTCGGACACTATTTTTATTAAAAAAAAGAGTCGCGCGGTGAGGAGCAGAAAGCTCCAGATCAACGCGTTGATCATTTTCCTGTTTTCAGGTACCGTTTTTTCATTTCCATTGTCAAATAATGACCTCACCACAGAGCTGCTACATTCGATCTGGCGACCGTGGGTCACGGCGAATATCGAGGCTACTGCTGCGTATACCATCGAGTGGGATGAGGAAAATGAGGTTGCTGGATACATTGCAAATAACTTTTCAGAATGGCTCATACGAAACGGATATGGTCAACAAAAAGATAATTTGAAGGTTATCACCATCATTACGATCCGTGATGCGCAATTGGATTTTACCATCGATAAATCCAAACCTGACCAGTATGGCGATTCCCGGTATCAGCGGGAGATTCAAGTCAAATTCGACATGGGAACCATTGAAAAAATCAGTAGAATGCCGTTAAGAAACGAGCACTTTGAGCGGCGTACTTCCGACGAGTTTGGTGATGATGATCTGACATTCATTCTGGATGACCCCTTTGTTGTGGAACCTCGGGTCAAATTTCCCGTTGCAGGAGTGTCCGCGACGAAAATGATACTCATCAGTACCATTTCGATAGTTTTGGCAGCGTTACTTTTTTTCATAAGGTCCTGAGAGATGATGAACCATTATCGAAAACCCCCAATTCTGATTTTAATGCTTTTGATCATGTCCGGAAATTTGGCAGTCCTATCAGCGCAGTCAACTGATAGTATCATGGTTGGCAAACCGATGCTTAGGAGCTTGATACTTCCGGGATGGGGTGAGAGAACAGTGGGAAATGCAGGGCGAGGGAACACATTTTTAGCTGCAGAAGCCTCGCTCTGGATTGGGTTTGGATTGTTTAAGGCTATCTCGAACCGGGCTCACGATGAAATGATTTTGAAAGCAGTGAGTCAGGCGCAAATCAATCCTGCGGACAAATCCGTCAGCTATTATGATGAC
Source organism: Fidelibacterota bacterium CG1_02_48_14 (assembly GCA_001872685.1). Taxonomy (GTDB): domain Bacteria; phylum Fidelibacterota; class UBA8477; order UBA8477; family UBA8477; genus UBA8477. Next base: position 5,466 of record MNWS01000088.1, on the reverse strand, counting down.
ATTGGAAATTATAACAGTCTCGCTGATTACAATGATCAAATGCTTCGTGACCGCAATGCCTACGTTCTTTACCCCGAAGGACAAGGCTATGACTGGCAATGGAGTTCAGTAGCACAGCGGCAGGCATTCAAAGACCTTAAATTCAAAAGAAATCTCTATTCCCAATTTACAATTTACGCGTTGGGTGCCATTACGATTAACCATATGATTAGCGCAATTGATGTCGTTTGGCTGAATCGGAGCGGAATAAATTTGCGCGCCACACCCATTGTCGGGAGCAATTCCCCGGGTGTCGCACTCACACTCACATTTTAAATCCAGATGATTTCTACCGGACGGGTTTGGTTTTTCACTCAACTTGGAATCGTTTTATTCGCATCACTCTGGATGACCACCAACCCGACCTGGCATTTCACACTCTTCCTGTCAGCGTTATTGATGAATATCCTGCGGCGTATTTCCTGGAAAATATGGCTGGGGCGGATTCTCCCTTTTCTCTTCATTTTGCTCATTTTCCAACTTTTGATCACGCCATTTTACAGACCATTACTGAATCAATTATTTACAGGAAAATTGCTGTGGACAGCGTGGTGGCCACCGTTGATTGGTCTTCTGAGATTGGGCACACCCTTTTTAGTTATAACGGCCTTTTCATCACAGTTCACACAGCCTCAATTGTTGGAGGAACTGGTCAAATTCCTGAACCCTTTAAGACTGATTGGAATCAGAATCACCCCTGTTCAGATGGTTGTACCACTCAGTTTGCGATTTTTTCCCATATTGGTTGAAGTCAGTCAGCAAATAAAGGAAAACCTGGCAATTTTTCAGAAAACTCGCGTCATTTCAACAAAACTGACTTCGCGAATCCTCCAATGGCGTCAATTCTATCAAATGATTTTCAGCCATTCATTGAATGCGGCCATCCAGGCGGGTGACGCCCTGGCATTGCGGGGCTGGCAACCATCCGGTGGTCTTCATTTCAATGCGGAAGATGGACTGGTACTGTTCCTGAGTTTATCTATTGGAGCGCTGTTATTTTTTTGTCAGCCCGGTCTGTTTTACGTCTGGTTAATTATCGCCATCTGGATCGGATTCGTTCTGCTGGATTGGAAAGTGAATAATGCTGCGCATCGCACTGCTGATTGAGTACGAAGGGACGAAGTACAGCGGTTGGCAGAGTCAACCCAATGGCGTGACCATCCAATCGACACTCGAACAGGCTTTGGAGAAAGTCACCCAGCAGGCTGTGCGAATTTTGGGTTCGGGCAGGACGGATGCCGGTGTCCATGCCGCTGGTCAGGTCGCTCATCTTGACCTTATGAGGGATTTATCCATGCCAATTGAGCGATTTCCAGGGGCGATCAATACGCAACTGCCGAATTCAATTCGTGTTTTGGCTGCACAGGTTGTGCCAGCGCAATTCAATGCTCGTTTCCAGGCAATTGCCCGGGAATATCAATACACGATCACCATTCAACCCCGTGCACTCAACCGGAAACTAAGTTGGTTTTGTAAATACAAGCTCAATCCTGATGACTTAAACAGGTGTGCCCGACTCATTCTGGGTGAACATGATTTTACGAGTTTTTGTGCATCCATTTCTGACACTGAGAATAAGGTTTGTCATGTTTCTGAAAGTGTCTGGCTTGCAGATGCAAATTATCTGATTTACAAAATTTCCGGCACGCGGTTTCTTCATCACATGGTTCGGATGCTGGTTGGTACCATGGTTGAGGTGGGGCGTGGCCGGTGGAAATTTGATCAATTTCAACGCTTGCTGGATGAACCAACTCAAGACCATCATAAAGTGACCGCACCTGCCCGGGGCTTGGTGCTTAAGCGAGTCCGGTACCCGGAATTATTGATGCTATTCAGGGAATATTATGGTGAATAAGAATGTCTTCATTACGGGAATTGCCGGGTTTATCGGCAGTCATTTGGCTGAGCTCTGTTTGTCGAAGGGCAGGAATGTTATTGGAATTGATAATTTCAATACATTTTACGATCCAAAAATCAAACGGCAGAATTTGAGTCGTTTTCAATCAAACATCACCTTTTATGATGGTGACATTCGCGACCGCGATTTGGTCACAAAAATTTTTCGTGAGAATAACATCCACACGGTGTTTCATTTGGCGGCTATGGCAGGTGTGCGCCCCAGTTTTCAGAACCCGACGCTTTATGCGGACGTGAATCTTAATGGCACCAATATTATTTTTGAAAGCGCTGTAAGGAGCGGGGTAGAGAAAGTTCTATTCGCCTCCTCATCCAGCGTGTACGGCAATGCTCCCAAAGTACCTTTCGCTGAAACGGACGACATTGATCATCCCATTTCGATTTATGCTGCCACGAAACGCGCAAATGAAAAGCAGGCGAAGGTTTGGCATGAACTTTCCGGAATTCCCGTGGCGGGATTGCGATTTTTTACCGTGTATGGGCCGCGCCAACGACCAGAAATGGCGATTCACCTTTTTACCCGGGCATTGTTCAATCATCAGCCCATCACGCTTTTTGGCGATGGAAAAACCTACCGGGACTATACCTATGTTGATGACATCATTGCGGGCATTCTGGGAATTGAGTCTGCCCTTGCGGGTTTTGACATTGTTAATTTGGGCGAAAATCGGACAACGACCCTCATTGACCTGATCCGGCTCTTGGAAAAGATCACTGGCGAAACGGCGATTTTGAATTTCGAACCTATGCAGCGAGGTGATGTGGATCGGACCTTCGCAAGTATTGACCATGCTTGTACGAATTATAATTATTCACCGCAAACGGATATGGAATCCGGTCTTGGAAAATTTGTTGAATGGTATCGCGCCACATTCGGTTGACCCGAAATCTTATGCTCAATCATCTACTCCTCATCATTCTGGATAGCGCTCGTTACGATGCCGTAGCCCGGGCAAAAACACCCAACATGGATCGAATTGGAAAACTGGAGAAACGCTGGAGTTATAGCAGTTGGACATTTCCATCGCATCAGGTTTTTTTGATGGGATTAATGCCGCACCAAAATCGTTCCCACATATATGCATCCGAAATCTATCGGTCTGAGTACGCCAGTTGGTGTGAACGCACGGGGATCGAAACGGTTGATTTCAAAAGCTTTCTACCCCAATTGTCGCTGCCGCTGTTTTTAAGTCATCACGGCTACCGGAATGAAGCTTTCGTTTCCATGCCTGTTTTAAATCCGGCCACTAATCTGAATCAATATTTTCAATCCTATCGATTAATGGCGGTCCACAACGATTTCGGCAAGATCATTGAGGCTGTGGACGTTGACGCGACGCAACCGACCTTCTACATGCTGAATTTGGGGGAGACACATTATCCCTACACCATTCGTGGCAACATTGAAGATACGGGTTTACCGCGAATTCATGGTGTGCACGGTGCTTTGAGACATTTTCAATCCGAAAAGTCTGATGCAGATAATTGGTTCACCGAAACTGCATTTGCCAAAATGAAAATGGCGCAGATTGCGGCAGTGGAGGAGATTGACAGATTATTACCCGATTTGCTGGATAAATTTCCCAGTAACCAAACGCATGTCATGATCACGGCGGATCATGGGGAATTGTTTGGAGAGGAGGGATATTTTGGACACGGTCCGATTATGCACCCCAAGGTTTTCGAAGTGCCTTTTGTGGAAGGCAAATATGTTTAGGAATTCTCAGGATATCATTCGATAACCGTTTATAATTCATGGATGGCAAATTAAGTAGATGGTGAGAAAAGGAAACACACGATGATGAAACGAATATCCATACTACTCTTCACACTCACGATCGCTATGCTGGCTTTCACACTGACGCTGCGGGAAGTTCGGCGCTGGCGGATTATGGATGCTGTTCAAGCTGCTGACAGACACGCTGCCGGGAATTTACCCACCGAACGGGCAAGTCAGGATTCATGGCCGGAAGGGCCGTCAATCGACCAATCACGCCAAACCGCTATCACCCGCGCAATCAACGATGTCGCCCCTGCGGTTGTAGGTATTACCGTCAATTCCATTCGGGTTAATGCCTCACCCTACGCGAATGACCCCTTGTTTCGTATGCTACTGCCGGAATGGTATAACCAAAAAGTTCAATCGTTGGGTTCTGGCTTCATTTATGATCCTGAAGGGTATATCATCACCAATGCCCATGTGGCGGAGGGTGCTACTGAGATAACAGTAACGCTGGCGGGTGGTGAACAGTACCCTGGGGAGATAGTTGGCATTGATCAAAAAACGGATGTTGCTCTGATAAAGATCAAAGCGGATCAACCATTTCCGGCAGTTCGGTTGGGGGATTCGGAAAGTATCATTCTCGGTGAATGGGTTGTTGCCCTGGGAAATCCGTTCGGACTTTTCAGCGAAAGTCGTGAACCGATCGCCACACTTGGGATCGTCTCCAGCATTCATATGGATTTTGGAATTCAACGCTCGGGACGACTCTACCAAAATATGATTCAGACGGATGCTTCGATTAATTCCGGAAACAGCGGTGGTCCTTTGGTGACTGCGGATGGTAAGGTAATCGGGATGAACACCTTCATTTTCACGGGTGGCGGACAATCGGCTGGTTCCATAGGGATTGGCTTTGCAATGCCTATCAACGCTGCGGTTGCTATTGTGAAAGAATTGCGTGAAAAGGGCTATATTGATCGTACCTATACTACCGGCCTCTCGATTCAAAATATTGATAATTACCTGGCGAGTGTGTTAAAAGTTGATCGCAACTCAGGCGTGATCATAGTTGAAGTGGAAAAGGATTCACCTGCTGAAATCGCCGGATTGAAGGTCGGTGACATTGTAATCGGCATTGATAGCCAGCGGGTCCATTCCACGACTGACATTTTTAATTACATTCGTGAAAAAGATTTGAGGCGCGGGGACCAGGTCACTTTACGCGTATTAAGAGACGGTAAGCGCATTGATTTTAATGTGGGTTTGGAAGCCAAATAATCGTCTGTTGAAATCAGGGATCCAATCGAGTGAAACTTTGGTTTGACGCAGGTGTGCTGCTATATTTTGCCGCTTCCAAACGAAATGCTGTGAATTTTCAACATAGGATAATGTAAGTTAAATTATGGCACGCGAAGGTTTACCGAACATATTGTTTGCATTGTTATTAACAGCCGGGATGGTCATCGTCCGGTTTTTTTATCCATCACCGATATGGCTGGTGCTGGGAATTATCAGCGGACTATTTCTGGGGTTTACACTCTACTTTTTTCGGGATCCGGAGCGCACGGTTGTAGCCAACGAGAATCATATTCTAAGTCCCGGAGATGGCACCATCGTTTCGATCAAACCGGTGGACGATGATTATGTCGGTTCCGCGAATTTGATAACGATGTTTCTTTCGCGATTAAATGTCCACATTAATCGGGTTCCCATCCGGGGGCGCATGATAACGATGTTTCTTTCGCGATTAAATGTCCACATTAATCGGGTTCCCATCCGGGGGCGCA
>MNWS01000235.1 GCA_001872685.1 Fidelibacterota bacterium CG1_02_48_14 | reverse complement strand
TGGAGTTGGTGATGGGACCCACGGCGCCAATATGCTCATCCCGGTCCAACGATTTTACCAGCGAACCCAGCCATCCTTTGGAGACCACCACATCATTATTCAAAAGCATGATGTATTTGCCGGATGCAGCGGCAACGCCCTGATTATTTCCTTCCGCAAATCCTCTGTTTTCACTGTTTTTAATAAGCTTATAGTTATCGTGTTGCCCCACCAATTGGTTGAGGTATTTGACGGTACCATCCGTTGATGCATTATCGACAAAGATGATTTCGTGGGGATAATCGGTGTTTTGTTCAATGGAAGCGACGCACTTTTTCGTGTATTTGAGCGCGTTCCAGGTCAGGATGATGATGGAAACGAGAGGTCTCGAAACTTTTATCGGTTTTTTACAAACGGCCAGGGCATATTCACCTGTAAAGGTCTCAGCAAAAACCGGTGAGATACTATTTTTATTAAACTTGTCGCCGCGTTGGAAAACCAGATTGACCTCTTCAAAATATTTGGAAAGCTGCCGTTTAAACTCGTCGCGTTGGAAATAGGAAAGGTGGAAATGATTCCCGCAAGGTCCCCCCAGTGGCGTCGAAATGATGAGCTCGCCATTTTCAACAATCACGCGATTGATCTCGATTAAAAACTTTTCCCACTCCTCGACATGTTCAATCGTTTCAAAACTTACAATCGCATCGAAGGAATTTTCCGGGAACGGAATGTTCCGGATGTCCATCACCTTATAATCAAGATTGCCACGCTTATATTTTTCATGACAATAGCCTATCGTTTCCGGATCAATATCGCCGCCTACCACTGTTTTTGCATATTTCGCCAGGTAATCACTGCCATACCCTGCACCACAGGCAATATCCAGCACGCGCTTACCTTTCACCTTCGGCCCCGCCAATTTGTATCTGGCCCAATGTTCGATCATAATGGGTTCAATCATGTTGGGAGCCAGTGGCATTGCCCGTTCGCCCGTGAACAAGGGTTCTACTGATTTGGTCGGGCTACTCTCAGGTGTGGTTTCAGGAGCGGAATTATTTCTAGCCGCCTGAATAAAAGCAGCAATGTCGTTGGAGCAAATCAAGGGCATATATGTGTTCACCTTTTCTGCCGGCCAATTCCACCACTTGATCGCCATTAATTCCCGAATAATATCTTCCGTAAACCTGTAGGAGATCACTTTTGCAGGGTTTCCCCCAACCACGGCGAAGGCGGGTACATCTTTGGTCACCATGGACTTAGCGGCAATAACCGCACCGGGACCGATGACAATACCCGACAAAATGGAGACATCGTCGCCAATCCAGACATCATCCCCGATAATGACATCACCGTTGGTCGTGGGCAATTTGGGTAATCCCAGATTTTGAACGCCGGGCCACTGTTCATTCATCGGATCCGAGGGAAATGGATAGGTGGTCACCCAGTCGTGATGATGATTCCCACCCAGATAAACTTTGACGTTTGAGGCGATGGAACAGTACCGTCCGATCTGTAGTTTTGCTTTTTCACCCCACCAGCGAATTATGGGAGCGCCGTAGGAGTAATCACCGATTATAAACCCGAGCTTGGTGATATATTGCTGTAATAAATCTTTGGTATATATTGATTTAGCTTCCATTGTATTTATCCCTTCCTGGACATTTGTGACCTTCATTTTTTTATGGCCAGTGATTTCTGCAAGTTGATTGATTGCCTGAATAAGTCCCGTGGTTTTGGGGGCTAATCCATGCACCTGAATGAAAATATCATAAGCGTGTTTATAGTTTTCCTCTTCGATGTAGCAATTGCCTAACAGCATCAATAGTTCAACACTCCGGGACCTGTTTTTCAGCGCTGACCGCAGCATTTTTTTTGCTTCGGTGAATTGATCGTGATTGATATGGTATGCGATCATCTTCAGCAATAATTCATGGTGATCAGGTGACTTCTTAAGACCAGCCTCAAAATTTTTCGTTGCTTCTGCATCATTCTCAAGCACATGATAGCAGTTGCCCATTAATAAATAGGCATTTCCCAACATTTCCGGGTCCACTGACCAATCCAACACCATCTTAAGGTAATTAATGGCATTCACTGTCGCGGCTTCCTGATACAATGAAATAGCAACTTTGTATATCTCCTGAAGTTCTATCACCCTGGGATCAGAACTGAAGAGTTTTTCCAGGAAGCAGTCAAAAAGGGGTGTGTTAAGAGAAACTTCATCCGGAATGTTTCGAAAAAGGGTTGCCGCGGCATCAACCATATCCAGCCCCAGCAGCATCAAACCCTCCAGCGCTAGAAGATCGCTATTGGTTGGCGCTTTGATGCGGCCCTGCGTGACCAGCCTCAGACCCTCGGTGTAATTTCCCCACAGGTATAATTGATAGCAGAACGCAACTCGGGTTGGCAGATGATTCTGGCCATTTTGAAGTGCCTGGTTAAACGCTATCTCAGCCTGATCACGATTCCCATTTTCTGCGTAGATTTTGGCGATATTTAACCAAAACACCGGATCTGATGGTTCCGTTTCAACCCATTGGTATAATTGTTCGATGGCCGTTTCTTGCTGTTGTAGCCCCAACGATGCATCACAATAGAGGTATTTCGCGTCCGTAATTTCAGGATGAGTCTGGATCACCTGTTCAAAACCAAGGCGTGCAGCTTCGAAATCAGCCCGTTCAAGAGCCGCAATGCCGGGTCCAAGTTGTCTGTATCGCCCGGAGTCAGGATTGTATCGATACTCTGAAAATCCATTTTTATGGGACCAGGATTTCTTTATCACCCGGAGCAGGTATGAGAGATACCTGTCTTCGATATAGTTGCTGCGGCTGTGTACATCAATCGATTTAGCCATGGCCATGCGAGATTTCTGCGGGGTGCTGTAAGCCAGACGCAAGGTGGTCTGTATTTCCTGAATATCCAGCTTGGACCATTGAACACCCCGGTACTGAGGCAAATACGCCAACATGTCCCCTGCAACGGTAATTTTTTCACTCGGCTTACCCGATTTGATTAGAAACACATGCTTGATAAGCTCGGGCGAATACTGATAAACCTCCTCCACGAGGACCAGCGGCGTTCGCCGGTAAATCGCCTCCCACACAGATGCGGTTCCCGCCACATCTGCAGAAACGTACACATCCGCATTATCATAGGTGGCCATAAGTTCCATTCGACTGCCCAATGATTCATCGATGGTAATTTTGGCCTGTGACCCTGTTTGGTGGCGAAGGGTAGCAATCAGGTTTAAGAGATCTTGTTTAGGCTTCCCCGGAATTGGGTGCCAGGCTGGATAGTTGACTCTTAAATATAGCTCCACACTGTCGTTGTTTTGAAATTCCTTCAAATAGGCTTCAATCAGTGCATCCCAGCGACGATTGGGAGAGTAAGTGCCTAACGAAAAGAAGCGAAAGACATCTTTTTGAGCAGATGATTTCCTGCGGATCGGTTCAATGGGAATGGACGCCCACAGATGCGGTCCACCACCAACGGAAATTTTGTCGGGATTAGCTCCGGATTTCAACCAATTCAGTCTCTCCTCGTTGGACATAACACAGAAATGATCCATC
>MNWS01000225.1 GCA_001872685.1 Fidelibacterota bacterium CG1_02_48_14 | reverse complement strand
GCCCGATTGGGGACAGATATATTTTTTCAGGATTCGTTCACCCGACCGTGAATGGTTAACAAGCGAGGAACTAAATGGCTTTCATCCAATATCTGGAGAACGATGCGATCCCGGCGGATCATCAGGTGAATGATCAGGATAACATTTTACGGATTCACGGCATTCACAGCAGCCTGTTAAAGTATCATCTGGACCTTTTCAGAGAGTTGATGTACAGCGCCGGTCCCTTAAGCCGAATTCAGCGGGAAATGATTGCCGTGGTGGTGTCCGGAATCAACGGCTGTCATTACTGAATTCAACATCACGGAGCGGGTCTCCGCAGGTTGCTTTCCTCGAAAAATGTCTCCTCCCGGGAGCAGGACGAACTCATCAGTCAGTTGGTGGAATCCGGGAGTGCGGAAAATCTATCCGAAACCGATCAGGCAATTTTGATGTACGTCGCGAAACTCACCCGCACGCCGGGCTCCATCATTTCCCAGGATGTGGAAATATTAAAAAGTGCTGACCTGGATGATCGTGCGATCCACGATATTTGCGCCATTGCCGCCTATTTTTCTTTTGTGAATCGAATGGCCGACGGCCTGGGTGTGGAACTGGAAGACCGGTTTCATTCGCCATAAAGTCGAAATTGCTGCCTGAAAACCAGTTCAATCGAAGGTTCTTCCCCATTGTGTGACAGGGCATCGTTCATTTTGGTTCGTGCCTCAATTAATTAAAGAACTGTCGCATCCCGGTCAGTTTCCTGCCGGTGGCATGATTTAATTCTCCCCATAAAAAGGAGATGAATCATGCAATACAAAAAAAACAAAACCCTGAACATCCTCACGACCCTATTGATCCTGATCCCCATGCTCGGTTGGGCGGGAATCAGCGTTAATTCAGACCATGGCAGTTTGCAGGGTCTGGGACACGCAAAATCCCATGATTTCCCGGTCATAGCAGAACAATTCAGTCTGACGCTTGGTGATGCCGATTCAAATGGCGTTCGTCAGGTCAAGGCAATGATCCCGGTGGCGGAAATCAGCACCGGAAATTTCATGCGGAATGCCCATATGCGGATGGCCATGTTTAGCGGCGATTATCCTGAGATTATTTTTAGTGCTAATGTCACACTGCCAGAATTTGCCAAGGGTATATACCCTCTGAACGGCACACTGACGATCAACGGTATCGCTAAACCCTACAATCTGGAAATCAAACTTGATCAAGCTGGCCGCCAATGGCACGCAACTGGAAAATTTGTCATCGTACCAACGGATTTTGACATGGGATTGCCTGGCATGGGACCCATGAAGGTCCAGGATCATGTGGATCTGAATCTGGATGTGACTTTTTAAACCAATCCATCATTGGGATAATCCTCCCCTCGACCCCTGTTTCGTCATTGGTCTACCAGACGGAGCAGGGGTTTTTTGTACCAAAAAGCGGCCGTGAGTGACCATCGTATAACGATTTATCTCCCTGAAACAAGAGCCTATATTTCACTTCGGTTTTTGAGTTTATGGAAGAACTGAAAAGGACAAGTTTTGAAACAGCTTAAACATCTTATCCAACAATCTACGCAAGATATGGTCATTGGCGACAAGCTGATGGAGCTGTTTGAACCCACAAAATTCTCAACAGACCTGGATTATCTACAACCGTTTAGACTGGCCGATCACTGGCAACTTGATCGTCGGGCTGTTTTGGAAAGTTTTGTGCGTGGCTGCCAGGTGGGCTTGTTTGCCTTGCACTGGCAATCACACTGTCCCCATTGTGGAAACCGTGCCGGACAACATTCAGCCATCTCGAATATCGAAACCACTCAGCAGTGTTCGGTGTGTGGTCATGACTATGAAAATTATCTGGATGAGACGGTCGAAGTATCATTCTCAGTGACACCGAAATACCGGAAAACCGGTGTATTCACGCCGACTGTTGCCTTGTTCAAACCGAAAACCGGTCCGCTTTTTTTAACCACCTCACCGGAGCATTCAGGACAAAAAGTTACCGGTAAGGATTGCCTGTTGTTACCACTGTTCCGGGAAGTCTTCAAAGACCAGACGTTGTCTGAGCATCAATCCCTGAATATTCGGCATATCACGGTGTTGTTTACCGACATCGTGGGTTCAACGGCAATTTATCATGAATTTGGAGACATACCGGCTTTCAAGGCTGTCCAGAACCATTTTGACATCCTGCGCAATGCGGTGGAAGCGCATCAGGGGGTGATTGTCAAAACCATCGGCGATGCGGTCATGGCTGTATTTCATGATGAAGCAGACGCCCTGCTTGCTGCTCTGGAAGCTCTGGATGGTTTCCCTTACAATCATCCTGACCAAAAATTTCAACTGACCATCAAACTGGGCATTCACAGCGGTTCCGCTATAGCAGTGAATCTGAACGACCGCATTGACTACTTTGGCACGACCGTGAATTCGGCAGCCCGTATCCAGGGACTGGCTGGTGGCAGTGAACTGGTTTTCTCAGAACCGGTTTACATTCGTTGGCAGGAAACGATGAAATCAGGTGATTGGGTCAATTATGTTCACCAGGAAACGGTGCAATTGAAGGGGTTATTATCACCGGTTACGATTTATCGGATGGATGTTTTAGCATGGCGGACGCATCATGGGTCTCTGGATTCGTCACTCAACCACGGAAATTGTCAGACCGTCGCTTGAATTGAATCCTGTTGAATTAATCTTGCTTACTTTTTCGCCGCCAAAAACGCGCCCAGTCACTGGACAATACCCGTCGTTCCCGCATCGCCTGCCAACTGATCCACAATCCAACGGCTCCCATCACGATGTTGGGCAACCACATGGACATAAATGGCGTGATGATCGACCGATCCGCCAGTTCCTCCCCCGCAATTAAAAACGCCCAGTAGACGAAAAACATCCCGATGGCAACCCCTAAAGTCCAGCTTGACTTGCGGGTCATGATTCCTAATGGTGCGCCAATCAGGACGAATACCAGACAAGCCACCGGCATGGCAAATTTCTTGTGTATTTCCACTTTCAAGCGATTGATCTGGCGAATATAGCTTTCCTGAATGCGGGTCTCACTCTGGATTTTCTCGATGGTTCGATTCCATTCACGATTAACCATTATGTCCGGCGTAGCTTCCGAAAGATGTCGTTTCCGCACGGTATCCAAAAAAGTGGTAATGGAAACCAAAGAATCAGACATGGTCCCGAAGGGGCTTTTTTGATAAATCGTCTTTATTTTGCGATTGATTTGATCAATGGATTCCTCATAGGTATCGATTTTTCCCTGCATCATGGCAGATGACATCTCACGATCACCCCGGGATGCACGATTGGTGCGCTCCAACTGCAGATTGTTCACGGGTATGGAAAGGCGTGTGGAATCGAAACTTTCTTTCCGGTAGTCATCGAGTTTCTTCATATCCAACAGATGTTTTTCACCTTCGTAGAGTGAAATGATAATGCGGTCACCCAGGACCTTTAAATGGCCATAATCGGCATAGATGGAAACCTGACTCTCGTGATTTTCTTTGGAAAAAATGACAATATCTCGCAGGCCGGTAGGTGTGACTTCATTCACCCGCATGGTGTACTGCGGTAAATCATCAATGAAGTATCCCGGTGAAATGTCAAGGTCCGGACGGACACGGTAAATCGCCCCTCCCAACAAACGCGCCCGGTGATTCAAATCCGGCAGAATAGCATTATTGAAATACATGGTAAACACGGCGATAATCGCAGCAAAGAGCAGAGCGGGACGCAAAATTCTGGGTAATGATATTCCCCCGGAGCGCATGGCAGTGATCTCATGATCCGACGCCATCCGCCCATACGCCATGAGGACCGCCACCAATACGGACATGGGAATCGCCAGGGCCAGCATCCAGGCCAGATTCAGAACGATAAATTCGAGGACTACGAGGAGCCCCAATCCTTTCCCAAGGATCTTATCCATGGAGCGAATCAGGAAGTTTACCAGAAAAATAAATGTCAGTATCAGCAGCGAATAGGCAAAGGGTGTAAACAGTTCTGTCAGGATATAACGGTCGAGTTTCTTCACGGTTTGAAGTATAGCAGTAAAGAGGCGTTGTCAGGTAGGGGTTTTTGTGGATTGCGGAAGATCCGGCCAGCGTTGCCAATTAGTCCCGATAATTCACACGGAATAATGGTGTCCCGAGGGCGAGGCATCCCTCCGGAAATTTGAATATGTCGATTTCATATATCGGTGCACCTCGGTTTTGAAATTTGAGTTTCACGAATAAATTTCCCCAATGAACATCACATCCGTTCCTATATTGCCACCCGGAGGAATTCTTATGGCATTCACACCAGAACAACTCAAAGATATTGAATCCGCCGGGAATGGTTTCCTGGTTATCCGCCGTCCGCCCCCGGAAATCCGAGATCAGGTTGACCTGGCGTACAAGATTGAAGGTCAAAGTGTGCTCATTCACGAAATCCGTGCCCAGTGGCGTAATCCGGATAAAAAAATTGAATCGCCGGTTGCCAAAGCGACGTATGTGGAGACAAGAAAACATTGGAAAATCTTCTGGATGCGGGCTGACCTGAAGTGGCACGGTTACGATCCAAATTCAGAGGTAACCACTATCGCGGACTTTTTTAAAATCGTGCACGAAGATAAGCATTCCTGTTTTTGGGGCTAATGCCGCTACCTGCCTCTTTGATTTTTCGGTGTCTGCGCTAAATTAATTTCCATACACAGCATACTCATTATTCCTATGAGTTATACCCGGGAAGCAACAGAGCTACCCGGCCATTAGAATCTAAATATCGCTTACAATTGGGGGAGAAAGGTTCATCGTATGAATCCGCTCGACGCTCAACAAAGGCAGTCTAACCTGTTGATATTCTTGGGATCAATCCTGTTTCTATTGGGGCTCATAGTCGGACTTTTTGTCCAGAATATGACCAACCCCCGGATGGCTCTCTCAGCCCATTTGGAAGGTGTGATGAATGGAATGCTGCTCATTGTTCTGGGACTAATCTGGCCTAAAATCTTGCTCACTGCCCGGTGGCTCATCATCACCTTTAGGCTGGTCCTGTTTGGAACGTACGCCAATATCACGGCCGTTTTTATTGCCGCCGTGACCGGATATGGGAAAATGATGCCTATCGCCGGCGGACTTGAGGGGACGGCATTCTGGGAAAGCGCTATCTCACTCCTGCTCATTACGCTGTCACTAGCCATGGTGGCGGTGGGAATTTTGGTTTTACTTGGATTTTATAAATACATGCACCAGCAGGAAACGAAGACTCTCCCGAATATGTCGGATTGATACAGCGTTTTGATAGCGTGTCAATGGCTCCGGAAAGTCCATGAAGTGGTATGGTGAAAATCAACCAGCAAAAAAATATTTGAACGCATGTTACAAAGGAAATAAAACATGAAACGCGTCACAGGTATCGGTGGAATTTTTTTCAAATGCAAGAATCCGAAAGAGGTGAAAGCCTGGTATGAAAAGCATCTGGGGTTGAATACCGACGATTACGGAACCAGTTTTGAATGGCGCCAGGGCGAGGATAGCAGCAAGTTGGGTTTCACCCAGTGGAGTCCTTTTCCGGCAGACACTGAATATTTTGAGCCTTCACAATCGGAATTTATGCTGAACTATCGTGTGGCCGATCTGAAGGCTTTGGTAGAGGTTCTCAAACAGGAGGGCGTCACCATTCTGGATGAGATTGAGGAATTCGAGTATGGAAAATTTGTCCATATTCTGGATAATGAAGGCCACAAAATTGAGCTCTGGGAACCGGTGGATACCGAGTACGATAAGTACGCTGAAGGTCGCACCAAATAGCTTAATTCCCTTCATGTCTTGATTTACAGGTCATGAATTCATAAACAACCGAAAGGACATGCTATGCAGAAATATAAAACCGAACTAAAGTGGGGTCTCATTTTCATGGTAACCGCACTGGTGTGGATGTGGTTGGAACGTCTGATGGGTCTTCACGGGCGCCATATTGACAAACACGCCATTTACACCAATCTTTTCGCCATTCCGGCCATATTTATTTATGTGCTTGCCTTGCTTGATAAGCGGAAACGGGATCTTGATGGAAAAATGTCCTATAAAGAGGGCCTCATCACCGGTCTGATCATCACCTTGATTGTGGCAGTTTTAAGTCCGCTGACCCAATGGCTCACGGCTGTGGTCGTTTCTCCGGGGTATTTCCCCGCTATTATTGATTACTCGGTTTCCCAGGGAGAAATGGTCAGGGAAGCGGCGGAGAAATATTTCAGTCTGTCCAGTTACATCCGTATGGCATTCGTTGGAGCCCTGGGAATGGGTATGGTTACCTCGCTGGTAGTAGCCGCGTTCACCCGAAAACAATAAGCTCTATCTCATCCGCAATCGCCCGTCGGTTTTTAACTGGCAAGGCGAGTTTCTCATAAATAGTCTGAGCAAAATGAAGGTGGTCAGGTAGACGATTTCCCCTGCAGGGAAGGCATTGTCATTGAATAAATTGAATCCAAAAGTCACTATGTTTTTAAATACATCCAAACAGTGGCAGGGTGAATTCGAGAAACTACGGCAAATCGTTCTGGACAGCGACATTGCGTTGACTGAAGACTTCAAATGGATGCATCCCTGCTACACCCTGAATGGTAAGAACGTCGTGCTGATCCATGGCTTCAAGGCATACTGCGCGTTGCTGTTTCACAAAGGGGCATTACTAAAAGATCCTATGGACATCCTGGTTCAGCAGACCCAAAATGTCCAGGCAGCGCGTCAGATCCGCTTTACCAGTCTCGAGCAGATCCTCACCTTGGAGCCGATTCTGAAAACTTACCTCCAGGCTGCCGCGGCCGTCGAGAAAGCTGGTCTGAAGGTGGCTTTTAAAACGACTGCCGAATTCGACATGCCCGACGAATTCCAAGCCCGGTTGGATCGTGATCCAGCCCTAAAATCAGCATTTGAAGCGCTGACACCGGGTCGCCAACGTTCTTATTTAATCTATTTTTCAAGCGCGAAGCTAACCGAAACCCGAGTAGCCAGAATCGAAAAATGTCTGCCGCTCATTTTCGACGAACTGGGTTTGGATGATAAAAATCGTTGAATTAAAAAAAATTTGGACATCCAAAATGAACCATATACAGAAGGATAATCAGTCATGAATACACCCAACAAACCCTCGATTACAGTCAGCACCGCAGTACGGAAACCCCTGGAAAAAGTCTGGAGCTGCTGGAATGAACCTCAACATGTTGTTCATTGGAATTTTGCTTCCGATGACTGGTGTTGCCCCAGTGCTGAAAATGAATTCCGTGTCGGGGGGAAAATCACATCTCGCATGGAAGCCAAGGATGGCAGTACCGGATTCGATTTTGGGGGAATTTACGATGCTATCATCCCAAATTCCCTGGTTGCCTTGACGCTTGAAGATGGTCGCAAAGTCTCTGTCAGTTTTTCCGAAATTGATGCCGTAAATGTCGTCGTGACAGAAACTTTTGAAGCCGAGAATGAGAATCCCCTTGAGTTGCAACGAGATGGTTGGCAGGCAATTCTGGATAATTTTAAAAAATATGCAGAAAGCTTAACCTGACGGGTGTTGCTGATCCAACCCATTGACTGATATGCTTAACTATACCCGTTAGGGTATAATATTTAGACCGAGAATTGCAGCTATGACATCAAATCGTAAAAACATCTCCTCCGGGTCACCGTTTGAAAAGCCCATCGGTTTTTCCCGGGCGGTACGGATCGGAAATCTGCTTGCCATCTCTGGTACAGCCCCCATTGCCCCGGATGGCAGCACAGCGCATCCTGGGAATCTGTACGAACAAACCCGAACCTGTTTGACGATCATTCGAAACGCTATTGAAAACGCCGGTGGCAGGCTGGAAAATGTGATCCGTACCCGGGTAATGCTCACTGACATTTCCCGCTGGAAAGAAGCGGCAAGAGCGCACGGTGAATTCTTTTCTGAAATTCGGCCGGCATCAACATTCATCGAGGTAAAAAATCTGATTGATCCCGAGTGGTTGGTGGAGATCGAAGCCGACTGCGTTGTTGATTGAACTTACAAACGACCAAACAAAGGAAGATGGACATGCCGAATATCACTCCCCATCTGTGGTATGATAAAAACACTGCGCTTAAGGCGGCCAAATTTTATGTCTCCGTTTTCGGTGGTGATTCTGCCGGCGGTGGTTTGCTTTCTATCCTAAAACCGTCAATTCTCTTCTGCTTGGTCCCGGAGAACGTGCAGACTTGATTGTTAATTTTTCAAGTTTGCTGTGGACCTAAATTGTTCCTTGAAAGCAAGACATTTTCAGCAGGAACAACTCAGGGTACACAGAGTTTCCAAATTATGAAATTCAAGGTAATTCAAAAAGAGGGTGATACGTTCACACTGCCTCATAATCTGTCCGCAATATGCACGATTTCTAACAATGATGTCATCAAAACACGAACTTTTGATATTTCGAATGGTGGAATGGACGGGATGAGCGGTATGGGTGCATTGGGTAACTCAGCGATGATGAAAGGAATGCACCAGATCAACAACAAAGTTTACGACCAATCGAGGATAGACGAATTCGTTCAGTCAGGCACTACTGTAATTGGGGTCTTTGATAACTCAAAGGGAACTGAACCTCATCCAATGCACATACATGCTCTTCAGTTTCAGGTTTTAGACCGCACTGGCTGGAGAAACAATTAGATAGCCACCGAAAGCGGATGGAAAGATACGATAATGCTCCTGCCAGGTGAAAAGTACGTGTCATTATAACTTTTGGTCAAAACAAAGGCGTTTTTGTTTTACCTTGTCATAGCTTAGAAAACGGAGATGATGGCATGATGTTGCAAATTGAAATGATATAACCGTACACTATGTTTAACCGACTTGTCAAATACTTTCTCGAGAATAGGTTGATAACCTTTATTTTCCTCATCGCTTTTGTGGTTCTGGGGATGGTATTTATGCCTTTCAACTGGAAAACGGAATTTTTTCCGCGTGATCCTATTGCCGTAGATGCCATCCCCGACATTGGCGAAAACCAACAGATTGTGGCCACCGAATGGATGGGACGTTCACCAAAGGATTTACAAGATCAGGTGACCTACCCGTTAACCACTGCATTGCTGGGTATTCCCGGGGTACAAACCATCCGAAGCACCTCCATGTTCGGGATGTCTTTTATCTACATCATTTTTAAAGATAACATTGAATTTTATTGGAGCCGATCGCGTATTCTCGAAAAACTCAATTCATTGCCTTCGGGTACATTGCCTCAAGGAGTACAACCCACGTTGGGTCCCGATGCAACAGCCTTAGGGCAAATTTACTGGTACACCCTCGAAGGCCGTGACCCTAAAACCGGGGAACCTAACGGTGGCTGGGATCCGCAGGAATTGAGAACGATTCAAGATTTCTACGTTAAATACGGTTTGACAACTGCCGAAGGTGTTTCAGAAGTGGCATCAGTGGGCGGTTTCACCAAAGAGTATCAGATCGACTTAAACCCTGAAGCATTGAAAGCCTTCAGTGTCTCGACAATGGACGTGATGAATGCCGTGCGAAAAAGCAACCTCGACATTGGTGCCGAAACCATTGAGATGAACAATGTGGAGTACATTATCCACGGGTTGGGTTATGTGAAAAATCTTCATGACCTCGAAATATCAGTTGTTGCCGTTAGGGACAATGTTCCGGTGCGAATTAAAGATGTGGCGAATGTTTCTTATGGTCCGGCAACCCGTCGCGGTGGATTGGATAAAGCCGGATCAGAGGCTGTTGGTGCTGTGGTCGTGGCTCGTTACGGCTCAAATCCAATGGAAGTGATCAACCATGTAAAAGAAAAAATAAAGGAGCTTGAAGCAGGGTTGCCTCAAAAAACCTTACCCGATGGAAGCGTTTCAAAAGTGACAATCATTCCGTTTTATGATCGTACCGGACTGATTAAGGAAACCATCGGCACACTCGAATCTGCGCTTTCACATGAAATATTGATCAGCATCATTGTCATCATTGTATTGGTCATGAACATGAGGGCATCATTGATTGTATCCGGATTGCTGCCCCTTGGCGTTTTGATGACTTTTATTCTGATGCGTTTTTTCGGAATCGAGGCCAATGTGGTTGCCTTATCGGGTATTGCCATTGCCATTGGCGTTATGGTCGACATTGGGATTGTTGATGTGGAGAACATTCTCCGGCATTTGGAAATGCCCGAAAATAAAGGGATACGTGGCAAAAAACTAATGGATGTGGTTTATCAGGCCACCACCGAAGTGCGTGCTGCTGTAGTTACCTCCATTGCCACAACCATTGTTAGTTTCCTTCCCGTTTTTGCCATGCAAGCGGCAGAAGGAAAACTGTTTCATCCGCTGGCTTTCACAAAAACCTTTGCGCTGATCGCTGCACTCATTCTCGGAATTGTGGTTCTGCCCACTTTAACGCATATCCTTTTCAATATTCGTTTCGATACCGGGAAGATTCGCAAAATATGGAATGGCAGCCTGATTTTAGCAGGTATCGTGTTTGTTATTTTCTGGCATAGCTGGCCCGCATTGGCTTTGGTGGCCATAGGCATCAATAATTTGTTGGAATATCAATGGCCTGAGCATCGGAAAGAATTTACAAACTACATCAACTTAGCCATTACGGTGCTGGTAGCTGCCTGGTTTCTCACCATTGAGTGGTTACCGTTAGGCCCACACAATAGTGCCATTGTAAACTACCTGTTTGTAGTAGGAATTGTTGGAGTGATCCTTTTGGCCCTAATGTCGATGGTGCATTTTTATGAACGAATCATTCGTTGGGCATTGGCAAACAAGGGTACGTTCCTGATCATTCCTGCAATCACCTTATTGTTCGGATGGTTGGCATGGCAGGGTTTCGACAAAACATTCAGCTTTGTTGCCAATGGTGCTGAAAAATTGGGTTGGAAAAACATCAGGCAAGCAGCCTTATGGGAAGCTCCTTCTAAGTTGTTTCCCGGAACAGGCAAGGAATTTATGCCCTCACTCAATGAAGGTTCATATTTGCTAATGCCCACCAGTATGCCGCATTCAGGGATTCAAAAGAACTTGGAATATGTCGAAACGCTAGATAAACGACTGTCTGCCATCCCTGAAGTGGAAGTTGCCGTTGGTAAATGGGGACGGGTCAATTCTGCCCTCGATCCGGCTCCGGTACAGATGTTCGAGAATACAATTAATTATCGTTCGGAATTTATTCTCGATGAGAATGGGCACCGAAGGGCCTTCAAAGTTGACCGCGATGGAAGTTATATCCTGAAAAACGGATCGAAACACAACCTTGAGAAAGATGGGTTCAAGGTGATTCCTGCCGACACCCTGATTCCCGCGAAAGATGGTGAATATTTTCGCCAATGGAGACCTGAAATTAAAAGGCCCAATGACATCTGGAACGAAATAGTGAAAGTGACCAACATTCCGGGATTGACTTCAGCACCAAAATTGCAACCGATCGAAACACGTTTGGTCATGCTTTCAACCGGGATGCGTGCGCCAATGGGACTAAAAGTGTACGGTCCCGATTTGGATGCCATTGAACAGGGCGGGATGCAGCTTGAACAAGCCTTGAAAGAGGTGCCATCCATCAAAGGTTCATCTGTGTTTTACGACCGTGCCGTGGGCGCTCCTTACCTTGAAATAAGGCTGAACCGCGAAGCTATGGCAAGATATGGCATGCGTGTAAACGATGTGCAAGAGGTGCTTTCCGTCGCTGTTGGCGGCATGGCGCTTTCATCATCGGTTGAAGGTCGCGAGCGGTTTCCAATCCGTGTACGTTATGCCCGCGAGTTGCGCGACAATCCCGACGACATCAAACGTATCTTGATTCCGGCAATGAACGGCGTTCAAGTCCCTTTGAGCGAAATTGCTGATATTGACTATACCCGCGGCGCACAAATGATCCGCAGCGAAAATACCTTTCTGAACGGCTATGTTATTTTCGATAAGAATGAAGGTAAAGCAGAAGTAGATGTAGTGGAAGAAGCCGCCAACGTTTTGCGGCAAAAACTAAGCTCTGGTACTCTCGTTTTACCCGCCGGGGTATCCTATAAATTTGCAGGGAATTACGAGCATCAGATCAGGGCTACCAAACGGTTGGCGATTGTGATCCCTATTAGTTTGCTGCTCATTTTGTTGTTGCTCTATTTCCAATTTCGCACCGTTACTGCTTCGTTAATTCACTTCTCCGGGGTTTTTGTAGCTTTTGCCGGAGGTTTTATCATGCTTTGGTTATACGGACAGTATTGGTTTCTCAACTTCTCTGTTGCCGGGATCAATCTCCGCGATATGTTCCAGATGCACGACATCAACCTTAGCGTGGCGGTCTGGGTCGGGTTTATTGCCCTGTTTGGCATAGCTACTGACGATGGGGTGATGATGGGTTCTTATATCCATCAAATCTTTGAAGAAAAAAAACCGGCTACGGTACATGAAGTCCGCGAAGCTGTCATTTCCGCAGGGATGAAACGGGTTCGGCCGGCAATGATGACCACCGCGGTTGCTGTCATTGCACTATTGCCTGTTTTATCATCTAGCGGCAAGGGTTCGGATATTATGATCCCCATGGCCATACCCATGTTTGGCGGTATGGTTATCCAGGTGATGACCGTCTTCGTAGTTCCTATGTTCCAGTCGATGTGGCGGGAAAACGCTGTGAAAAAAATCATAAATCCGGTTCAGGATGAAAATAGATAAACTATCGAACAAGTCAGTTTTTCAGCCCTGTAGGGACGAAATATTGGTAGCCCGGGGTAAAACGACGAAGGAGTGCCGCCCCGGGTTAGACGAACGGCAAGTTTTCCGTCCGCGGTTGAATGTTGTTCAAAGATCAAATCCGGTTTCGGACGGAGTGAAGAAAATCCCCACTAGAGCGTTTCACCGATTTGCACTCACTATCTTATTGATTGGTGTTTGGGTAATTGGCTATAGCCAACAGTCCGATTCGCTCATGAACTATCTGGAAATAGCAGCCAAAAATAATCCAACAGTTCTTCAACGATATGCGGAATATGAAGCAGCTTTGCAAAAAGTACCGCAGGTGGGGAGTTTACCCGATCCTGAATTGAGTTTGGGTGTTTTCCTCAGTCCAATGGAACTTATTAGTGGAAATCAGGTAGCTGACATAAAACTGATGCAAATGTTTCCCTGGTTCGGAGTATTGAAGAATGCCAAAGATGAAATGAGCCTAATGGCAAAAGCGAACTACGAAACGTTCCGTGATGCCAAATTGCAGGTGTTTTTCGATGTACAGCGCACTTGGTACGAACTGAACAAGGTTGAACAGAATATCCGCATTTCGGAAAAGAACCTGGCGTTGCTCCGCACCATTGAACGGTTGTCGATAGTAAGGTTTAAAGCTGTTCCTTCGGGAAATAGTTCGGGCAGTATAAGCAATTCCATTTCACAATCATCCGCTCAAAGTTCTTCCTCCGGGTCATCTGGTATGAATAGTATGGGAGGAAATTCAGGCAATTCTACCGCCTCTGCATCAAATCAGTCAGGCTCATCTATGGGCGGCAATTCAATGGGTCCCTCTTCCAGCGCCTCCGGGCTTTCCGATGTGTACCGCATCCAGATTGAAATCAGCGATCTTCAGAATACAGTTGAAGGGTTGAAAAACCAAATAAGTACACTTTCAGCACAGTTTGACGGTTATTTGAACAGGCCACAAAATACCGAAGTGAGCTTGCCTGATTCCTTTACGATGGAAAGCTTCAATCCTTCAATGTTGACTCATTCAGATAGCATTTTGAAGAACAATCCCATGTTGAGAATGCTTCAATTTGAGCAGCAATCGCTCGAAGCCCGTAAACTTATGGTGACGAAAATGGGCTACCCAATGATTGGTGTGGGACTGAATTATTCGTTGATTGGTAAAAGCGAAATGTCAACTTCGCCAATGAACGGAAGCGATATGATTATGCCCATGGTTACCGCTACTTTGCCCATTTATCGGAAGAAGTACAAAGCCATGCAGCAGGAAGTTGAACTGATGAAAACTGCGAACCAGCAAGGTTATCAGGCAACGGCCAATGCGCTGCAAACCGAATATTACAAAGCCATGCAACTGCATCACGATTCGGAAAGGAGAATGAAACTTTACGCCGATCAAAACCAACTGGCATCGCAATCGCTCGATATTTTGCTTAAAAGTTTTGCAGCATCGGGTACCAATCTTACCGACATCCTTCGGGTACAGCAGCAAATGCTCGATTATGGATTTAAGCAGGTTGACGCGGTTGCCGATTACAACACTTCAGTTGCTTGGATAAAACGATTATTGGCCATTTCGCGAATTCAATAAAAAGAAAGAAAATGAAAAAGATATTCTCAAATCAATATTTCCGGTACAGTCTGTTTTTAATCGTCGGGCTGCTTATTGGCTGGGCAGTTTTCCACTCTTCCGGGAAAAATGAAAAAGAAAACAATCATCAAGTCCAAGAAAGCAAAGCCGAAGTGTGGACCTGCTCCATGCACCCACAAATCCGAATGGATAAACCGGGCAAATGCCCGATATGCGCCATGGATCTGATCCTGCTGAACCAAAGCGGCGGTGCAACCAGCGATCCAATGGCAATACATCTTACCAAAGAAGCGGCACAATTGGCTAATGTGTTGACCACAGTGGTTGGCCGTCAAAATCCAGTTAAAGAGCTTCGCCTTTATGGTAAAGTGCAGGCCGATGAACGGTTGCGCCAAAATCAGGTTTCCCATCTTTCAGGAAGGATTGAAAAACTGTTGGTGAATTTCACGGGCGAACCAATACAAAAAGGTCAAAAACTGGCAGTCGTTTATTCACCTGAATTGGTTACAGCCCAGCAAGAACTGATTGAAGCTTCAAAGACCAAACAGGCACAACCCGCAATTTACGAAGCAGCTAAAGAACGGCTCCTCCAATGGAAACTCACCGAGGCACAGATTTCCGACATAGAAGGTTCGGGCAACGTTCGGGCTAATGTGGATGTCGTTTCAAATTCAAATGGGATTGTTACAGCAAGGCGAGTAAACAGCGGCGACTATGTAAATCAGGGGTCGGTGTTATTCGAAATCTCCGATCTGTCGCGGGTTTGGGTGTTATTTGATGCCTATGAAAGTGATCTTCCTTTTCTGAAGCAAGGCGACAAAATAGATTTTACACTTCTTGCATTGCCCGGAACATCCTATTCAGGAACTGTTCGTTTTATCGATCCGGTGATCGACCCAACCAACCGTGTGGCCAAAATTCGGGTCGAAATGAGTAATCCCGGAGCAAAACTGAAACCGGAGATGTTTGCCACCGGAATTGTGAAATCGAACCTCGAAGAATTCAAAGATAAACTAGTGATTCCCCGTTCGGCTGTGTTGTGGACAGGCAAACGCTCCATCGTTTATGTGAAACAAGCTGGTGAAGAACCCGTATTCAAAATCCGTGAAATTGAACTGGGTCCACAACTTGGCTATAGCTATGTGGTAACCGATGGCTTGACTGATGGCGAAGAAATTGTGACCGAAGGTGCTTTCAGTGTCGATGCCGCTGCCCAATTGGAAGGCAAACCCAGCATGATGAATCCTTTAGGTGGAATGGTGTCTATAGGTCACAACCACAATTCTGGAGATGCTGTTTCAGAAGAAGAACATTCGTCACATCAAAATCAACAAAGTAGTGAAACCGAAGTGCATGAAATGTTGAAAGTAGCTGGCAAATGCGACTTGTGCAAAGAACGTATTGAAACCGCAGCCAAGTCGGTTGCAGGTGTAACTAAAGCAGAATGGCGTGCCGAAACACAGCAGCTTCATCTCTCGTTTCTCTCGACGAAAACAACCGTCGATCAGGTAGCCAAGGCCATTGCGGCAGTTGGCCACGATACAGAAAAGTTCAAAGCATCTGATTCGGTTTACAAAACCTTGCCCGAATGTTGCTTATACAACAGATTGAAATAAATCGTTAAAGTCTTATGTCGAGCCTCCTCAATAAGTCATAACTTTCAATAAATACATTGATTTAAAGCGTATATATATATTAACTTATCTGCAAGGAAAACCGGCAGTTGCATCCAATTACCTTGCAGACAAAGGTACTTTACCGATGATTCGTGACCAGTCCAGTAATCAAACCGTTCTGGATTTCTATCTTCCTGGCTCCTCACGCAAATGAATGCACAGTTTGAGGCAAATCCAGCCCTCCCATGCAGTGATAAAGGTTGAGAATGTAGTGTCTACCCGTTCGAAATCCGTAAGCTCTTCGACTGATCACCTTTGCTTTATTATTAAGACCTTCTGACACACTGTTACTTTTTGGTGTAATTGAAACCGCCAAGGAAGGGATTCGAACCTTTGATGCTATTTTTTTTGCATCTTGAAAAATCCCTGGAGGAATGGTTAAACCTATTGGGAAGCCGGGCGACGGATGCCAGACGAGCAATCGAATATTTTTACACCCAGTCCGCAGCCACCACGCCGATGGTAACGCGGGTCATCAATAAATCAAATGTTTGTGCCTATAAGTTGGTCGCGGATATGGAGAATTTAGGAATCCTAAAAGAGATTACGGGAGCACAAAAAGGGCGTGTTTACCTTTTTAAAGAGTATCTGGATCTGTTCAATTTCAAGGATTAGCTAGTTCCCAAACTTCCCCTTATTAAATGGTTGCGCAGCTTTCGCGCCAATCCAATCGAACAGAAAATTCGGCAAATTCCGAAGAATTGTTCCAACGAATGCCATACGTTTTGGGAAGGTGAAGCGTTTTCGCTGGTTAATAATGGCCCGATACATCCGATTACCGGCATCCTCCAACTCCAGGATAAATGGCATGGGAAAATGGTTGGCATCAGTCAAGGGTGTTTTTACGAATCCCGGACGAATGTCCGTGACCAAAATGCCATAAGCACTCACTGAAATGCGCAATGCTTCCAGGTAGGAGATCAGCCCCGCTTTGGTCGCGCTGTAAACCGTGCTTTTGGGAAGTCCGCGAAAGCCTGCCACGCTGGAAACACCCACCAGGTGACCTTTGATTTCTTCCCCGATCATTTTTTGCGCGAAATATTCCAGGGTCAGGATCGAACCGCGTAAGTTCAGATCAACCACGGTTCTGGCAATTGACCAGTTTTTCTCACCCGGATAACGCATATTCCCACTCCAGCCCGCATTAGCAACCACCAGATCAACGCCACCGGATTCGGTCCAGATTTTTTCGCAGGCAATTTCCAGATCGTCTAATTGGGTGACGTCACATGGTATCGCATGACCGATTCCGCCCCATGATGCGATTTCACCAACGACAGCGTCCAGTTTATCCTGCGATCGGGCGATTAACCATATTTCCGCGTGATCGCGTTTCGCGAATTCCATTGCCAACTGTTTTCCCAAACCGGTGCTGGCGCCGGTGATAACGATCTTCTTATAGTGACTCATACGTGTGATATTCCTTTGTGGTATGAAAATCTGAAAATAAGCCCCTCAGGGAAAGCTGAAAGGGACATGGGGGTGGGGCTTAGCCCTTTCTTTCTCTCCCCCATTTGTCGGTCTGAGCCCGTCGAAGACCAAACGGGCGGATTTTCTGGTCGTCCTTCGACGAGCTCCATTAGACTTGGTACGTGGAAAAAATGAATAGATTAAGAACAATGAAAGATGCCCCGAAAGAACTCCCGAGATTGAATAAGTCTAAGACGTGCTCAAGGTTTAAAACCTTCTTCCTGATGAAGACCCAATCCCGGTTGTGGCAAAAACTAGATAGTAATTTTGTCCACGCTCTCTTTTCTAAGATAAGTAACATGGAGCAAGTTAAAACCACAGTTGAGTACTCCAGGGCATCCATACCACTTAA
>MNWS01000146.1 GCA_001872685.1 Fidelibacterota bacterium CG1_02_48_14 | reverse complement strand
TCTAAATTGACTTCATGTGATCATCTTTTTGGGGAGAGGGAAATTTTGACCGCCACCGCTTTTTTCGAGCCTTCGGCGATTAGCAATTTCGGATAATAAATTTTAATTTATGAGGGCTGATATGTTGTTGGGGCTCAATCTGCGGCATCTTGCGAACATTTGCGGTAAAGTCTGGTCAAAATACACCATCATTTTTTTCAGCCTTATCGCTTTTCAGCTATCAGGACAAACATTTACTCAGATTCTAACCGGTCCAATTGTTTCAGACGCTTCTGCCTCCATCAATCAGGCGTGGGGCGATTTTGATAACGATGGCGATCTGGACCTGTTCGTGCCAACCTACAACGAGGTGGATCGTTTTTACATCAACAACGGTGATGGCACCTTTTCCCAAGTCACGACCGGAACGCTGGTAGAAAATACCACACGCGGCATCTCTGCGGTTTGGGGTGACTACGATAATGACGGTTTTCTGGATCTATTTTTAACTCAGGCTGATAACTGGAGCAACACGCTCTATCACAACAATGGTGATGGCAGTTTTACCAGGCTTACGACGGGTGCAATTGTAGCAGACGGCGGCAACTCCTATGCGGCGGCTTGGGCGGACTATGATCTTGATGGCGATCTTGATATTTTTGTGGCGAATTACAATGGTAACAATAGACTCTATCGCAACAATGGTGATGGTACCTTTTCGAACGTAACGACCAGCCCGATGGCATCAATCGGTGGTGAAAAGTGCGCCTGGGCGGACTATGACAATGACGGTGATCCGGACATTATTATACTGCAAGGTGGCGCTAATCGCCTGTTCCGTAACAACGGTGATGGCAGTTTCTCTCAAGTCACATCGGGTACGCTTCCAAATGCCACCGGTGGAAATCCCAACTGGGGCGATTATGATAATGATGGCGATTTGGATTTAATCCTCACCCGGGATGGAGCGAATGGGTTGTATCGCAATGATGGTAATGGATCCTTCACAGCTATTACCGGACAATCAATCGTAACGGATATAGCCACCAGTCGGGATGCTGCCTGGGGTGATTTTGACAATAACGGTACGCTTGATCTTTATGTGGCGAATAGTGGCACCAATGCGCTCTATCTCAATAACGGTGACGGGACTTTTTTGGCCATCCAAACCGGCTCAGTTGTGACCAACAGTGACAATTCATATTCGGTGGCAGCGGTGGATGTCCAGAACAATGGTGCACTGGACATTTTTGTCGTCAATTATAGTTCGCAGAATAACCAATTATATGATAACGACGGGAATTCAAATCATTGGTTAGCAGTTGATCTGACCGGCGGTATGGATAATACACCGGGCATTAATTCTGAAGTACGATTGAAGGCTGGTGGTGTTTGGTTAACGCACCAGGTGTTGAGTAACGATAGTCCGCTACGGCTGCATTTTGGGTTGTCGAATTCAACCAGTGTTGATTCGATTGTGGTGAATTGGCCCCAAGGTTCGACGCAGATCATCACCGATCTGGTCGCCGATCAATCAATCACGATTACACAAGAAGATGCCACACCCCGCAGCGTCAAGGTCATTAATGATCCGACCCTCTCTGTCAATTATGCCGGCCGAGGAATCGCCTGGGGCGACTATGACAATGATGGTTATCCGGACTTGTTTGTGGTGACCAAAGACGAAGTGGATCGGCTCTATCATAACGACGGCGATGGTTCTTTTTCCCCGGTTACGAGTGGAGAATTGGTAACCACGGTGACACATGGCATTGATGCTGCCTGGGGCGATTACGATAATGATGGTTACCTCGATTTGTTCATCGCCCAGACTGACAATTGGAGTAATGCGCTTTACCATAATAACACAGACGGAACCTTCACCCGGATAACCACAGGGGCGATTGTCAATTCGGGTGGAAATAGCTATGGCTCATCCTGGATGGACTTTGACCAGGATGGTGATTTGGATCTATATGTCTCAAATTGGAGTGGGGTCAATTGGCTATATCGTAATAACGGCGATGCGACGTTCACGAATTTAAGTACATCTGCAGTCGCAACCGAGAGCGCTAACTCATCGAGTGCCGTATGGGGTGATTACGACAATGATGGCGATCCGGATCTTTTCGTCACGAACGAATCCAACAATTTCCTCTATAGAAACAACGGCGATGGAACATTTACCAAAATTTTAACCGGCGACATTGCCAACGATCAGGATTATTCTTCGACAGCCAGTTGGGGTGACATGGACAATGACGGCGACATCGATTTGTTCGTAGGGAATTACCAGGCACCAAACGCGCTTTACCGCAATAATGGAAACGGAAGTTTCACCCGTGTTACAACCGGTCCAATCGCCACGGATGATTTTAATGCCAATAGCAGTGTATGGCTTGACATTGATCAGGATGGTGATCAGGATTTATATGTGGCGTGCTACAACGATGTGAACAACGCCCTTTACCGGAATCTGGGGAACGGTTCGTTTGAACGCGTTCTAACGGGTTCTGTCAATAACACATACGCCGGTTTGATAACCGATGGCGGAAATTCAATCGGTGTTGCGGTTGCAGACATTGATGGGAGTGGTACGCTTGATATTGGTGTGGTGAATAATGGGACGACGCCCACGATTTACCAGATTTCACCAACTGGAAACAATTGGCTGGCCCAGTATCCCACGGGCAGTTATTCATCCAGGCAACCCGTGGGTACGCGTGTTCATTCGTATGCGACTATTAACGGAACCAGCACGCATCAGGTCGTGGATGCCTTCGGGCAATCGGGTGCAAATAGCAGCAGCCAAACGGTCGCCTATATCGGTCTTGGTGATGCTTCGTCGGTAGACAGCTTGGTCGTTGAGTGGCCCAGCGGTGCCGTGAGTCGTCCCACCAATCTCTCCATAAACTCCCTGAGTGAGTTATCTGAGCCAACAACCGTTCCGCCGGTCTTTGAAAAATTAATCTCAGGCGGTATTTCCGCCACAGCGGTTACCGGGTATAGCGCCAGTTGGGGAGATTATGACGCCGATGGTGATGATGATATTTACATCACGGTCTATAATGGTAACAATCTGCTTTATCGCAATAACGGTGACGGCACCTTCTCCAGTGTGACCACAGGCAGCATTGTTACAGAAACCTCCAACAGTTTTGCGAGTGTCTGGGGTGATTATGACAACGACGGCTGGTTGGATTTATTTATCGCCAATATCAATCAATCCAATTGGTTATACCACAATGATGGCGGCACTTTCACCCGAATTACCACCGGCAGTATCGTTTCAGATGGTAGCAATTCTTACGGAGCAGCCTGGGGCGATTATGATAATGATGGAGACGAGGACCTTTTCGTCGCCAATTACAACGGGCAGGTAAACTTTTTATATCGCAACAATGGCAATGGCACTTTTACCTCAATGACAACAGGGACGCCAGTAGTTACTGACCAGGAATATTCTTCCAGTGGTGCCTGGGGTGATTACGATAACGATGGCGATCTGGACCTTTTTGTCGCCAATAATGGCACCAATGCCCTTTACAAGAATACGGGTGATGGCAGTTTTTTGCGGGTGAGCACCGGTGATATTGCTAATGATGCGGCCTATTCGATCTCAGCGGCCT
>MNWS01000202.1 GCA_001872685.1 Fidelibacterota bacterium CG1_02_48_14 | reverse complement strand
AAAACCCCAGATTTGCACGATTTCATTTCATAACCGCAAAGGTGCAAATAAAACAAATCAGGGGCGCAAAGAACCCAGAGGTAGGATAAATACATGTAACCCCGTAAACCAATTTGGCCCCGATTGCCCGGGGCGGAAATTGGTTGAGCCATGCAAGACCGGCTTTCATCCCGTCCTTAAAATCTTTCCCGGAGAATCTGCCGGAAGCGATCTTTGTTCATAAGAAATACAGGAAAGAGCCTGAATTCGTTTCAGGGTCTTTTTTCTAACAGATACCGAAACAATTTCGGTCCCAAGGGGACACCCACAGGGCATGACGAACGTGATAACGACCCAACCATCGGGGGTTATTAAAACCCCTGACAGAATAAATCCATGCCGGATCAGCCAGTTTCACGCGCCGACTCATTTCCGGCAGGGGTTACCTCCGTTTGGACCGCGCAAAGGCAAGCGCCAAAAATGAGAATGCACCCAACCAGGTAAATCCATAGCAACAAGGCCATGATTCCACCAAATGTCCCGTAGACGGCATTCATACTGGAGAACTCCTTCAGGTAGACCGCAAACAATTTTTCACTGGCCAGGAGGAAAATGCTGGTGGAGAGCGCGGCAATCCAAATATCAGCATATCGCGTATGTCGCAATGGCGCGAACTTGTAAAACAGGGTCAGACTGATAAAGGTTACAATCAGGGGGATGAAATAGCCGCCGACGTCAAACATCCATGAGTTCAAACCATGTGACTGGGAATACCAGGCTTTTGCGATTTGCAACAGAACCGGGACAGCCATACCAAAAACGACCATTCCCGCTGTGGTACCCAACAGTAACAGACCTTTAACTGACAACCGCCACCAGTTGGCATGGATGATGGTTTCCCAGGCACGGTTGGTGGCAACAATCAGGGTCATAAAACTTTGCAGGGACACCCAGATCAGAGCGAGAAATGCTAGCGCACCCGCTTTTTCACGCGCATTGATGACACCGGTGATGGTATCAAAAACATAGGTGTGCATTTCACCCGTGATAGGGACATAATTTTCGATATAGGTGATGATCGCTTTACTGGCCCGAATACGATCTGTAAATGTGGAAGAGATTATTACAAATAGTATGCTTAATGAAAACAGAGAGAAAAACATGTTGAAAGCAAATGCCGCCGCCCATTGGACACCGTCAATGTGCAGGAATTTTTTAATCGCTGCATGGAGGTTTGACCAAGCCCGGTTGAGCAACACGAAAAACCGACTGGTCCGGTGGCGGTGAAGATATGTTGCCACTTTTTGCCGGGTGGACGATTTTGTCGCCGGGGTCCGGGATTTTAATTTAGGCAAAGTCATGAATGATCCCGGGGATCATCCGGATTCCTTTGACTCGGTGTTAACAGAAAAAATAACAGGCAGGTATAATTTATAGGGCGAATTTCAACCTTCCATTCCACGACATTGATCAGAACCAGGCTGATTCATTCCTGCTCCGGATTAGTGGAAGTGGAGCCCGTTGATTAAACGTGGCGGACTTAACGACTCTTTTTACCAAAGAGTGTCCATCCAACCAGCCCGCTCAGGACAAAGGCAATGGCAGAGGCGACCCACATCCAATTAAAGTTGTTCATCAGCGTGAATCTGTTCATCCCGGTATTCGTCACCGTCAGTGTAATTGCCCCTCCCAATAAGAGGAGAAAAATGACAATCAGAATGCAAAAAGCCAGGGCTAGCGGTTTATTTGTTACTGTGATCATGATCGACTCTCTTTTCTATTTGATGAAAATTTAGCCATCATCGTATTCTGACCATGCTACCCTTTTTGGGGCAGACGCACCATCCGGGAGTGGTTTTCAAACCTGTTTTGCTTTAGGGGGTGGATCCCCTGCCACCGTTCTGAGCTATCAAAAATCGGGTCAATACCAGGAGAAGGCTGGTTAAGCCAACTCCTGGATGACATGTGGTCCTTGGTCATTATATGAAATAGCGGATTCCCAGTGCGGCATCCAGATTGAAATGGCTTGAGGGAACCACCTGAAGGGATGGGGCAATTTCCAGGAACAGGTCCAATGGTGTACTCGCAGGTTCCCAGGCGATTCCAAGCACGCCTCTAAGAGCCAGTGAGCTTTGGGTTTCGGACCCACCAATGAAACGACCGCCTATTCCGTAATAAACAGGGAGTCGTTCCTGTGAACTAATCCGGTTATAAGAGTGTCGCAAAAAATCCATATGCAGGTGGATGCGGGTTGTTTGTGGATCGTTTTGATTATCAAAAACAGACCAACCCAAACCAACTGCAATGGCTTTAGTCTGTGATCGCCACAACTTCAGACTAAGGCCGGTTGGTTCACCGATGATCAGTCCGATTCCCAGGTTACGCGGTTGTGCGTTGGATTCACTGATTCCCATGAGGATAAAAAGTGCAGTGAGCAGATACTTGACAGGTTTCATATTTATTTCCTTTTTCTTTCGTTATGGTAGAAAAATGAGCATTCCATAGTTTGACGAGTGACCGACCGGGTAGCGAATCGCTGAACAACAGTGATTTCCAATACTCACAAGTCCATCCTTGGTCTATTTGACATTAATTTCAAAAAGGACGCGCATGTTGGCCTGGGCTTCCTTTGAGTCGGTGTCATAGGGATCCATTTCATACAATGCCGGCTTGGTCCGGCCGTAGCCAATGACCGTGATCCGCTCCGGTGCAATACCCTTTTCAATCATATATTCCCGGACTGCATTGGCTCGTTTTTCACTCAATGCCTGATTGATCTCCTCGGAACCCAGGGCTGATGTGTAGCCAGCCATGCGAATCTCTACCGATGGGTTGTTTTTCAGGATTTGTACATCAGCGTCCAGTAAAACCTTTGCTTCGGGTGTCAGGCTGGATTTATCGTAATCGAAGTGTGTGTCTCCAAATACAATGACCTCTTCGTCCATCTTGGGGTCAAGCACCAGCATCATCACCTTCAATTCCGACATGCTTTTATCCGAAAGGGTGGTTGTCTTTGGATCGCCTTTCATCACATTAAACAGCATTATGACGATGATGACACACAGGAGGATCACAATGGTGACCATCAGATTTCGTTGCATGTTGTGGTGAGATACGCGGTAACGCATTTCTCTCACGCGCTCCACTTCAAAACCGGCAGCGAACTCACTCCCGCCCTTGAAACCGTGTTTTTCATACAGATCATTGGCTTTCGCATTGATCTGAGCTTTCTCCTCGGCCTTATCCTCCTCAATCATCTCTTCTGTTTCCCAACCATTTCGCCGGGCGTTGCCTTCACAATCCGCTTTGTTCACATAGCCTTCGGTGGCGGCACCAACAATATTGCCGTTGGGTGCTGTTCGGCGCCAGCGCCATTGCCCTTGATTGTCTTTATAAAATTCCCATTTATCACTCATTTTTAGTATCCCTCTTTATCGTCCGCGAGTTTTCCCAAAGGCCATTTGCCAACCATGGATTCACCAACGACTGCCGTTGGCCGGGAGGTGTGAGTCCCCCCCGGCATTTCGTTAAATGGCTTAAAAAATTGCTGCTTATCATGA
>MNWS01000173.1:2220-3526 GCA_001872685.1 Fidelibacterota bacterium CG1_02_48_14 | reverse complement strand
GACCACTCCGGTACGCTGTCATTCCAGAAGGAATAAAGCATGTCGCCGGAATTAAACAGGTAATGGTCACCCACTTGATCCAGCGTTGTCTTCGGCATACTGGTGCTGTCAATCATAAAAGTCCAGAGTACTTCACCAGATGCAGCGATTTTGACCAATTTGGTTGTAAGAAAGAACGAATTATGATCTGAAGGTAATTCCCATCCGCCAACCAGATAACCGCCATCGTCTGTGCTGATGATTGACTCCGTGATACCATCTTCGGTAAAAGGGAGTGGCAAGTTATCAAGTAAAACGCCGTCAGAACTGATTATGATGATACGATCCAAAGCACAAAAAGCCAGTGAGCCATCGGCGTTTTCAGTAAGACCGCTAACAAAAATCAGACTATCCAAACCGTCTTCAATTGACCAGATTATCTCAAGGTTTGGATTGATTTTAGCTAAATATCCCTGAGGAATTATTGAATCTCCTGACATTACACCAAAAATGGCCATAAGTGCAATATCCCCGTCCTGGGTGAGGATCATCTTGCCAAAACCACCCTGGCTACCAGGCATTAAGATCAACGAATCCACCAGTTCACCATTCTGATTCAGTTTATGAATTTCCAGGGTACCATTCGGAAGGTTCCAATTGCGTTCTAGCAGGCTAAGAGAGCCCCCGCTTATGGGTAAGATGGATGTAAACCATGAAGGTTCCGCAATTTGGTAAAGCCAATTGATTGTTCCATTGCTGTCACAATCCATGATTCGCGCTTCCCAATTTTCACTTATACCACTGAATAGATAATGATTTTCATCCACCCGATAAAAATCCGCACCAATTGCATATAGTGAATCAGAAAAATTGATCCGGTTCAGTTCGACTAATTGCCCAAGGAGCGTATGGGATATTGAAAATATCCCGATTATAAAAACAATACGAATTGATGCAATCTGCTTCATAATCATCACTTCCCTTTTTAGACCGCGCTTGTTGATCGAGGACAAAATTAGGTGAAGCTGCTAATTATCCTAATTAAAACTTTATTCGCTCGTTCATACTGCGTTACTTGAGGTCATTGTAGTAACAAGATATACAGTCAAAACGAACACCTGAATAATTCCGTTTGTCCTAAGCCTGGGAATTGAACTCCTTAGGGCTGATTCAAAACCAAAACCTGCTCCGCTTCAATCTGACGGAATACATCATGCAAAAAATCCACATAGATGTCTTCGGTCTTGCGTTTCTCAGTATGGAATGGGTAGACCGGAAACAGGAAAAATTCGACCCATTTGGTGGTTGATGCGTGGCGTTCATAATG
>MNWS01000173.1:0-2202 GCA_001872685.1 Fidelibacterota bacterium CG1_02_48_14 | reverse complement strand
GGCATCAAAAACATCGGTATTCATATAATAATCCTGTGTGTAAGGAATGGGCAGCAGCGTAGCTGAAAGGGTGGATCCCATCGTACCCAAAAAATAGCGAACGAACGATTTTTCCTTTTTAAACTCAATCCGAATCACAAAATCGTGACTGGCGATGAGGGAATCCTTTTCATCAAGTCGCTTGGAATCGGAGATGTCGGATGAAAATTCAGTGAAAGATGACCATCGTTTTACATTTGAAAATTCATTCATGGCATCCAATAACAAATCATCAAACCCATTCATAATCTGGTACTTGTTTTCAAGTTTTGGGATAGCGTCCAGCCCCAGAGTTTGCCTGAGGTGACGCTGGACGATCAGGATTTTTACCGGTCTGGCATTAACATTTTTGGTTGCCGGTTGGTTAAAAGTCCCCTCAATGCCTGAGCTGAAGGTGGCACAACCCGAGAAGGTCAGGATGAAGACACAGACTATCACTAGGCGTTTGGTTGAGAAAAATCTGCTCAAATCCCGCGAATACGGCATAACACACCATCCTTTCGGTGATAAAAAAAATGATTCAATTTTCATCTTCAATCATGTCGCTATGATCGTTGTTTGATGAGCGAAACTTTAGGAGGGCAATCCCGCTGGCCAGAAGCGGTCCGACAAACAGAATAATGACGACCGGCCGACCTTTTGCCATGGGATCCGGACCAAAAATTTCGTAGAGGTGAAAGAAATAGAAGAAAAACGCAGCAAATCCGATTAAAAGCACACCGCTGATTGTTGGCCATTTCTGCGACAGATACGCCATGAGGAAAAAGGGGATAGCGACCAAACTTGCCATGACAAAGCCCAGGACACTGTTCAATGAGTCAGCAATACTGAATATCCACCACACGATTCCGAACCCAATAAGAATCCGGGAAGCCGTTTTCTGTGGTCCCCAAAAATCCAGTAATGAGCTGATAAACCAGACGAACCACAGGAGTGCTAAAATGGTGGTGACGGACTCCTCGGGGATATTACTTGCGCCTTGTGACTGAGCTCTGAACCCGGCAACGAAGATAAATGCCAATAACCCGGTAACGAGAAATGCGTGATAGCCCGCCCGGTGTGCAGCCTGGCGCTGGAATTCATCCTGGTCGTTGAGTAAACCCAATTCCCGCAAAATTCCCGGGCCAAAAGTTCCTATTCCAGCTAAAATCAGAAACCACCCACTGACTTCCATGAGAACAAAACCAGCTACAACCACGACTCCCGCAATAATCGTGGGAAGCGTGGGATGCCATTTGAATCGAGCGATGAGGCTATGCATGATCATCTCCTGTTTCCAATTTGAAAAGTTCATCAACGGTCGTGTTTAAAGCTTGGGCAATTTGTAGCGCCAGACCGACAGATGGTGAATAGCGTCCCTTTTCAATGGAGACGATGGTTTGACGCGTTGTTCCAACTCGTTCTGCTAAATCTTGTTGGGTCATGTTACCAGCCATCACGCGGTACAATTTGAGTTTGTTTTGGATATTGAAGGTTGCTTTCACAGATAAATGTAAAATAAACTTATCATATAGAAAAGTAAAATTTACATATTCAGTCAATTAATTCTTTTAAAAAAGGAAAAGAGCGACTTCCACTCTTTGGAAAAACCTGTCCCTATCTGGCTGATATTCCGATAAATGGCGCAAGCTGCTTGGCAATTCAGCGTCTCACTCACTGGCACCGAGAACAGCAACTGTGGTGATCGCAATGATCAACAGGAAAATCGTCCAACAGATCAGCAATGAAGGAAGAAAAAAATGACGCGTAATTTTCATTCAAAAAAATACCTCATCCAACTGGCGGGCATCGTCGTGCTTACAGCATCTTTGTTTTCAGTGACGGCCTGTGCCCAAAACGATCAGGACGCACGACCCGATCGGCGCGGTCGTTCACATTCACGGGAACCACGTAGCGTGGATGCACGCGTTGCATTGCTAACGGAAAAACTGCAATTGACACCAGAACAAGCCGTGGTGGTCAAGAAAATTTATGAAACGAGTCAGTCTGAGATACAGGCAATGCGCGACAAAATGGAGCGTGGCGATCGAGAAAATATGCGCGTGCAATTCACAAAGATTCGCACTGACGAAGACAATTCAATCCAGAAATTACTCACTATTGAGCAGATGGAAGCCTGGAAAACGTACCTGAAAGAGCGCCAGGAACGACAATCAGAACAGC
>MNWS01000267.1 GCA_001872685.1 Fidelibacterota bacterium CG1_02_48_14 | reverse complement strand
GTACTGCGAGTCCGTATCCGGGAAATGCTGCCCAATGTCACCCAGTGCCGCTGCGCCCAATAACGCATCGCAAATGGCATGAGTCAGCGCGTCGCCATCGGAATGGCCCAGTACGCCCTTTTCAAATGGAATTTCCACGCCACCCAAAATCAGTTTTCGACCTTCAACCAGACGGTGAACATCGTAGCCTGTGCCAATGCGAATCGTGTGAGTAACTATCATTTCGTAAAAATAATTTTCGTGAATTTCTAAGGGTTTACCGGATAAACATGGCGTCGCCATAACTGAAGAAACGGTAATTCTCTGCGATGGCAGCCTTGTAAGCTTTAATGATCATATCCCGCGTTGAGAGAGCCGAAACCAGCATCAACAGCGTGGATTTTGGCTGGTGGAAATTGGTAATCAGCGAATCGATCACTTTAAATTCAAATGGCGGTTTGATGAATTTATCCGTCCAGCCACGCATGGGCTTCAGGCCGTTGGGTGTAACGACTGCAGATTCCAGTGCCCGGACGACCGTCGTTCCGACAGCGACCACCCGATTGCCGGAAGCTTTGGCGGTTTTAATAGCCTCCACCGTATCCTCTGGCACGATAAATTCTTCCGAATCCATGTGATGCCGTCCCAAATCCTCCACGCTGACCGGTCGGAATGTCCCCAAACCAACATGGAGCAGGACGGATTTCACCACCACACCCTTTGCTCTCAGCTCAGCTAAAATTTCGTCAGTGAAATGAAGCCCGGCCGTCGGTGCCGCCACCGCACCGTAATCATGCGCATACACCGTTTGATAGCGTTCCTTGTCCAAGGCTTCCGCCTGGCGCTTGATGTAGGGTGGCAGTGGCCATTTACCCACCTGGTCCAGCATCTCGTAGACCGTTTCGCCATTGGATTCGAATCGAATAACACGACCACCCGAGACGGTGTTATCAATGACATCGCAGGTATACTTCCCGTCAATCACCAGTTTATTGCCAACCCGAACCTTCCGGGCGGGTTTGACCAGGACTTCCCAGAGTTCCTTGCCCAACTCCCGGAGCATGAAGACCTCCACGCTGGTATCGGTTTTGTCCTTCATGGCGAACAGGCGTGCCGGAAACACTTTGGTCTCATTCACAATCAGCACATCGCCGGAGTTCAGATAATCCACCACATTGGGAAAATGCTGGTGTGCCACGGCTCCGGTTTTTTTATTGAGGACCAACAACCGTGACCCATCCCGCTTTTCCGCCGGGTATTGGGCTATGAGTTCTTCGGGTAATTCGTAATCGAAATCTGACAGTGTCAGTGGTTGAACCTGATCAAAAAACATGGTCTATTTCTCGCCAAATAAGTGTTGTTGCGTTGTCGGGATGAGCTTGATTCCCAAATGTTTATAGGCTAATGGTGTCGCCTGGCGTCCCCGGGGTGTGCGATCGAGAAATCCTTCCATGATCAGGAAGGGCTCATAGACCTCTTCGATCGTATCCGCCTCCTCGCCCACTGCTACAGAAAGCGAATTGACGCCCACCGGTCCACCGCCAAATTTATTGATAATCGTCGTTAAAATCCGTTTGTCCATATCATCCAAACCGTATTCATCAACTTCCAGCAGTGTCAGGGATTCATGTGCGACTTTTTGATTAATTTTGCCATCACTGCGCACCTGGGCATAATCGCGTGTTCGGCGCAATAGTCGGTTGGCGATACGGGGCGTTCCCCGACTACGCCGGGCAATTTCGTTAGCCCCATCATCATCAATAGGGACATCCAGAATTCTGGCAGACCGTTTCACGATCTTTGCCAAATCGTCCGGCTGATAATAATCGAGTCGCAAGACAACACCGAACCGAGCCCGCATGGGTGGTGTGAGCAATCCCGCCCGGGTTGTTGCGCCTACAAGCGTAAACGGTTCCAGATTGAGTTGCACAGACCGTGCGCTGGGTCCTTTATCAATCATGATGTCAATCCGGTAATCTTCCATGGCCGAATAGAGATATTCCTCCACGACATGGTTAATCCGGTGCACTTCATCCACGAAAAAGACATCCTGCGGCTGGAGATTCGTCAGCAAACCAGCCAGGTCGGCGGCCTTCTCCAGAACCGGACCGGATGTGGACTTGACACTCACGCCCAATTCTTTGGAAATGATGTACGCCAATGTGGTTTTGCCCAAGCCCGGAGGTCCGAACAGCAGCACATGATCCAGCGCTTCGTTGCGTTGTTTCGCGGCTTCGATGAACACGCGCAATTTTTCCACCACTTTCGGCTGACCCGTATAATCATCCAGACTTTGAGGCCGTAATGCCCGATCAAATTCCTGCTCCTCAGCCAGCAGTTGTGGTTGCGTCAATTCGCTCATAGCTGAACGAATCCGGTAATTAGGGTGCCCGAAAATGTGTTGTAGAGTGATCGGAAATGGACTGGTTTAAGCATCGCGGCGAATATAGGCACACACCTGCCCGATTCTAAATCGTTAATTGAACCAGAATTTGACCTAAATGGCGTTGAATCCACCAAACGGAAAGGTTATATCAGCGGTCATGTCTGAGCGTCAACAGATCCGAATAGGAATTTCTGAAATAATCGCGGTGATCTGGGGAATTGTGGGTGTTTCCAGCCTGCTTTTAAGCGCCATCTACCGGTTGACGCCCCGGGCATTTGCCAGTTTGGATTTTCCCTGGAGTTGGTACCAATGGGGTTTCGCGCTGGTATTTTTGGTGTTCATGCTCTACTCGGAAGGCTGGCGTGGTTTTCACCAGAAATTTTCTCCTACCGTGGCGGCACGATTACGCTATTTGAGCCGCCGGGGTACAACTACGGATAAATGGTTAGCACCGCTCTTCAGTATGGGATATTTCCACGCTACCCGACGGCGGAAAATCACCTCTTATGGCGTCACCTCCGGAGTCATTATCCTGATTATTCTGGTCCATTATATTCCACAGCCCTGGCGGGGGATTATTGATATGGGTGTGATTGGCGGATTAGCGTTGGGCGTCATTGATGTCTGGTATTTCATTTTCATCGCATTTACCACGCCTGATTTTGATTATCCGCCGGAAGTGGAATAAGAATAACATCAGATCCATCTTCGCTCTGCTATGCGGCGACAGGTTTCACAGCTTGTTAAAAGAGAAGTTTGAAGTTTGAAGATTGAAGATTGAAGATTGAAGATTGAAGCTCAAAGCTCAAATATCCCATCTCCAGGTTTCATCTGTCCAATGACGAATTAGAGAAAGAAGAAAGAAGAAAGAGAAAGAGGAAGAGCCCGAGTACGAGAACGAGAACGAGAACGAGAACGAATCTCGAGATTGTTTTGCCGCGGATCACACGGATTTCTGTTTGAGCTTTGAGATTTGATGCTTGCGATTTGGGATTTCATTTACTCACTGGTGAAGTCAGGACATAGGTAA
>MNWS01000242.1:13575-17809 GCA_001872685.1 Fidelibacterota bacterium CG1_02_48_14 | reverse complement strand
GGGGGGTCGGTTGACTTTGTTTAGCAAACTCGGCCCGAAACCGGTCAAGTAATCGCTGATCCAATCCGGACAATGGTCGCCCGGGTTCGTTCAATTGATCTAGGAGTCTGTTGATTTGTTGCCATGATAAGGGTTGGGTAGCCAGCCAATTTTGAGGCAGGTTTCCCAATGCAGCCTGACGTACCAGCCAAGGATAAATGGGATGGTCCCGGTCAATGGGACCTGACTGGGAAAATCCTAGTGTGATCAAAAGTATGAACCCTAATAATATCTGACGACTTACTCTCAAATTCATCTGGCGAATATAACACAAATTCCGGCATCTGCCTGCCCTGTAATTGGAGACATTTAACACGCTTTGAAACCTTGCACCAGCCCCTATATTTGGCCGAAAAATTGGATAAGGAGCCGATAAAAGATGCGAATTGGACTGGTTGGATGTGGACGGATTTCAAAAAATCATTTTGATGCAATAAAACAATTTCCCGATGACCTGGAATTGGTAGCTGTATGCGATGTCGTCCCGGACCGTGTCCAATCTGCCGCCAAGGAGCATCACGCGACGCCGTACACCGATTTAAGTGACATGCTGAAGACCGAAAAACTGGATGTCATCTCGATCTGCACACCCAGTGGCCTGCACCCTCAGCACGGCATTATGGCCGCCAAGGCCGGGTGTCATGTCATCACCGAGAAGCCCATGGGTATTAATTTAAAAGATGCCGACGCCATGATTCAAGCCTGTGATGATAACAAAGTGGAACTTTTTGTTGTGAAACAAAACCGGCTGAACGCGACGATGCAACTCCTGAAGAAAGCCATTACCAAAGGCCGCTTTGGACAAATTTACATGGTGCAATCGAATGTCTTTTGGTCACGCCCACAGGAATATTACGACCAGGCAAAATGGCGTGGGACCTGGGAATTCGACGGTGGGGCGTACATGAATCAAGCCAGCCACTATGTGGATGCTTTGACCTGGTTGGTGGGAAATCCGGAATATGTCATGGCTGTCACCGGCACTCTGGCCCGGAAGATTGAAGCGGAAGATACCGGAACAGCGATCATCAAATTTCGCAATGGTGTGATTGGCTCCATGAGCGTGACCATGCTGGCATTTCCGAAAAATTTCGAGGGTTCAATCACCATTTTGGGCGAAAAAGGGACCGTGAAAGTTGGCGGTGTGGCCGTGAATAAAATTGAAAAATGGGAATTCCATGATTACGATGATGATGATCGTTTGGTGGAAGAGGCCAATTACACACCACCGAATGTTTACGGTTTCGGCCATCTGGGGTATTATAAAAATGTCGTAGCCAGTCTGAAGGGCGAAGCCGTGGCATTTACGGATGGTCGTTCCGGGAGAAAATCATTGGAATTGATTCTGGCGATTTATCGGTCAGCACAAACCGGCAAACGGGTCAGCCTGCCACTCAGCCTATCGTAACAGACATAAACGGTCGAATTTAATAACGACAAACAGGATTAATAAGCATGTCAAACCAGACCTATTACGTTCACCCGTCCAGTTTTGTTGATGATGGCGTTACTATCGGTGAGGGTACCAAGATATGGCATTTTTCGCACATCCAGAGTGGTAGTCAGATTGGTGCCGGTGTCAGCATTGGCCAGAATGTCAATATTGGCAACAATGTGCGCATTGGAAACCATGTTAAGATTCAGAATAATGTGTCGGTATACGAAGGTGTGGAATTGGAGGATTTTGTCTTCTGCGGACCTTCCATGGTTTTTACAAATGTTCTGAATCCACGCAGCGAATTTCCCCAACGCGGGGCAACATTTTATCATAAGACTCTCGTGAAAAAATCCGCCTCCATTGGTGCAAATGCCACCATCGTGTGTGGTCATTCCATCGGGCGTTATGCCCTCATCGCTGCTGGCGCAGTGGTCACCCGGGATGTCCCGGACTTTGCGTTAGTCGCCGGCGTTCCCGGCAAAATTGTGGGTTGGGTGTGCCAGCGTGGGCATCGCCTGCAGTTTGGTTCTACCGGTGTCGGCAAATGTGGCCAACCGGAGTGTGGCGAATACAGAAAAAATGGTGAAATTGTGGAACAGGTGGGGGAGTAGGATTTGCCTCGCTGGCTCGAACGCATTCTCCTGATTATCAGTGATATTCTCGCCATTAACCTGGCGTTTCTTTTGGTATTTCTGATCCGATTTAAATCGGGTGCCTATCAGAATGAAGTCGAATTGTTATGGCAGGATATTCCCTTGCCAGCCGCCATCATGACCCTCTACTGGTTTTTAATTTTTGCGGTTAACCAGTTTTATGCCAATCGTCGGGTTGTATCGCGCTCGGACGAGTTTCTGGATGTGGTGAAATACACATTTTTGGGGCTGTTGGTGCTCTATTTCCTTACCATAGACCTGTCAAACCCCGTGACTTTCGGGAAAATGATCATCGTGTTCTATGGCCTTTTCCTGATCCTCCTGGTAGGGTCAGGTCGGTTAATCATTCGCACGGCGCACCGGCGACTGCTGGCAAAAGGGTACGGTCGGGCTCGAAGTTTGATCGTCGGTTGGAATCGCCGGGGTTGGGAACTGCTGGACAATCTGATTGCCCATCCGGCAGCAGGGAGTGAGATTCTGGGATTTGTGACGCTTTTCCCGGCGAAAAACAAGGGATTAGCCAGACACTCAATTGAGGTTCTGGGCGGGCTGGATGATCTGCCGCGTCTTATTCGGGAAATGAAAATTGACGATGTGATTCTGGCGTTGGATAAAGATCACCACAATCGTGTATTGGATGTCATTGCCCGGGTGAGTGACGAGAAAGTCTCGTTGAAAATTAGTCCTGACCTTTCGGAAGCCATCTCGGGCACGGCGCGCACACAACAGTTGTACGGTCTGCCCCTCATTGAAATTATGCCGGAGATCATGCCATATTGGGAACGGCTGGTCAAAAGGCTCATGGATTTTTGTTTTTCAGCCATCGCGTTGGTGGTGCTTTCGCCGGTATTTCTCATTGTTGCGTTAATCATCAAACTGGAATCCCATGGACCTGTTTTTTATGTACAGGAGCGGGTTGGCAAGCGGGGACGGCCCTTTAATGTCATTAAATTTCGCTCCATGGTCCAGAATGCCGAATCCACATCCGGACCGGTTTGGGCACAGAGGGATGATCCGCGTGTAACTCGGGTGGGGCGGGTATTGCGGTTTTTGCGTCTGGATGAGTTTCCCCAGTTTTTCAATGTCCTGAAGGGCGAAATGTCATTGGTTGGTCCCCGCCCGGAACGGCCATTTTTCGTGAAACAAATCAAAGAAAAATTGCCACTTTACACGCGTCGCCACCGCGTCAAACCCGGCATCACCGGCTGGGCACAGGTTAAATGGGGGTACGATGAATCCCTTGAGGATGTCCGGCAAAAATTGAAATTTGACCTGTTTTATATCGAGAACATGTCCCTGCGATTGGACTTAAAGATTATCATTTATACGATTTATGTCATGCTCACAGGGAAGGGAAGTCATTAGGGGAGAAGAGGAAAGAAGAAAGAAGATAGAAGATAGAAGATAGAAGATAGAAGATAGCCTGCCTGGTGGAATGCGAATTTGGGTGCATAATTCATCAGGGAAGAAGGAAAAAGGCATCGAGAACGAGATTTTGAAGCACAATCCGAATGTCAAATAACAAATAACGAATAACGAATAACAAAAAACAAAAACAGAAGACGATCTAAATGAATTTGAAAATGCCTCTGGTTGATTTAAAAGCGCAACACCTTGAATTAAAAACCGAGATGAATGCCGCGATTCAGGAAGTGTTGGAAAGCCAACAT
This sequence comes from Fidelibacterota bacterium CG1_02_48_14, assembly GCA_001872685.1. Lineage (GTDB taxonomy): Bacteria > Fidelibacterota > UBA8477 > UBA8477 > UBA8477 > UBA8477. The sequence goes on along the minus strand of MNWS01000242.1, from coordinate 14,009 downwards.
TTCATCATGGGTCCTGTGGTGGATGCTTTTGAAAAAGAGCTGGCAATCTACACTGATGTGGCTTTTGCTTATGGCTGTGCTTCCGGTACGGATGCCTTGCAACTTGCGTTAATGGCGTTAAATATTGGCCCCGGTGATGAAGTTATCACAACGCCCTTCACCTTTGCGGCCACGGTGGAAGTGATTGCATTGTTGGGAGCCATACCGGTTTACGCGGATATTGATCCGGCCACATTTAATATGCGCTGGGATCTGCTGGAAGATTTAATCACGCCACGGACAAAGGCCATTATTCCGGTGCATCTTTATGGCCAGCCGGTGGATTTGAATGAAATGATGGAGATTGGCAAAAGCCGTAATATCCCGATTATCGAAGATGGAGCCCAGGCTTTAGGTGCACTTTACTACGGCAGAAAAGCCTGTGGCATTGGTGC
>MNWS01000242.1:0-13562 GCA_001872685.1 Fidelibacterota bacterium CG1_02_48_14 | reverse complement strand
AGTTTCTTCCCGGCAAAAAATCTGGGAGCCTACGGTGATGCGGGCGGTGTGTTCACCGCTGACCCCGAATTGGCTGACCGCATGAATAAAATCAGAGTACACGGGAGTCAAAAACGCTATTGGCATGAAATGGTGGGTGTAAACTCACGCATTGATGCCATTCAAGCTGCGGTTCTTAAAGTCAAATTGCCCCATTTGGATCGGTGGAACCAACATCGGCAACAGGCCGCCGATTGGTATCGGTCGAGGCTGAATCCGGACTTCGTGACACCGCCGATCTGCAAATCCGATCGCACCCACATTTACCAACAATTTACCATTCGTACACCTGAGCGCGACGCACTCCAGATATTTTTAGCGGGAGAAGGGATTCCATCAGCGGTGCATTATCCAACGCCCTTATTTTTGCAACCGGCCTTCCGTGATGCGCACTGGGATGACCGCTGTCCCGAAAGTCTGATCGCAGCCAATCAGGTGTTGTCACTACCCATGCATCCCTACCTCACGGAGGAGCAGGTTGACCAGGTCGTTGAAACAATTCATCAGTATTTCAAACAGGATTAACAAAAATGATTGACGCAAAATGGTTACGGGAAAATCCGGACGAGCTTCGGCAGGCGCTTACCAATAAAGGCGTAAACGTTAATATCGATGAATTGGTGAAGCTGGATCAGGAACGACGGGATAATATCAACCAGGTTGACCTTTTAAAACAGAAGCGGAACGAAATTTCACAGGCTGTGGGTGAGCGTAAACGCAAAGGTGAGAATGCGGAAGAATTGATCGCTCAAACCGGTGAACTCATCGAGGAAATCAAAACACTGGACAATCGATTGAAGGTCATCGAATCGGTGTTACAGAGCACACTGCTGACGATACCCAATCCGCCACACGCCTCTGTGCCAGTTGGACACGACCCCCGGGAAAACCCGGTGGTAAAGTCCTGGGGGACACCATTGGAGACTACTGATTTTCCGCTTAAAAATCACCTGGAACTGGGTGAAAAATTGGGACTGTTTGATTTTGCCAGAGGCACGAAGATCGCCGGACCGGGTTTTCCCCTTTATATGGGGCAGGGGGCCAGACTCGAGCGGTCCATCCTCAATTTCATGTTGGACTTACACACGCAGAAACACGGTTATACTGAGGTTTTCCCGCCCTTTCTGGTTAATCGCACATCGGCAACCGCTACCGGGCAGCTCCCGAAAATGGAAGAGGACATGTATCTGTCGAACCTTGACGATCTTTTCCTGATTCCAACGGCGGAGGTGCCGGTAACGAATATTCACCAGGATGAGATTCTGCTGGAAAAAGATTTACCCATTTTTTATACGGCTTACTCAGCCTGTTTTCGTCGTGAAGCCGGCTCCTACGGCAAGGAGACCCACGGCTTTTTACGCGTCCATCAATTCAACAAGGTGGAGATGGTCAAATTTGTGAAGCCTGAAACCAGTTATGCTGAACTGGAAACATTAAGGCGGGATGCGGAAGAGGTTTTGGAGATTTTGGGGTTGCCCTATCGGGTCTTGGAGTTGGTGACGGGTGATCTCTCCTTCGCGGCAGCCAAGTGTTATGATTTGGAGTTATGGGCACCCGGCGAGAAGCGGTGGCTGGAGGTGTCCTCCTGCTCCAATTTTGAAGATTTTCAAGCCCGGCGCGGCAATATCCGGTATCGCCCTGCGGCTGGTGGCAAGGTTCAATTTATCCATACTTTAAATGGCAGTGGCGTTGCCACCGCGCGACTATTGGTCGCTATTCTGGAGAATGGTCAACAGGCCGATGGTCGCATCAAACTGCCGGACGCACTGGTACCCTACTTTGGCGCAGAATTTCTGGACTGAGTGGGTCTATGCTCCGTGAAGCCTCCAAATTATGTCAACGCCTCGCCCGGCATGGGCTGGTTGTAGCGAGTGATGGGAATGCCAGCTTAAAAGGCAAAAACGCCATTTATATCACCCGGACTATGTCAGAATTTGAAGGATTGTCCGTTGCGGATTGGCGGAAAATGCCGCACAAAGGTGACCCCCGAGTCGATGTTTCATCGGAATGGCGTATGCATCAAATAATCTTTCAGCAGCTCCCGGAAATTAAAGCCATTGTCCACTGTCATCCGGTCTTTGCCACGAGCTTTGCTGTGCTTGGGCTGGGATTGGATGGTACTCTGCTCACTGAAACGGCTGAGTTTGGCATCATCCCGGTGGTTCCCCTGGCGCCACCCGGAAGTGCGGACTTAGCCGGTGGTGTGGTGAAGGCTTTGGAAACCGGACGGGTTGCCTGCTTACTGGCCCAACATGGCGCCCTCACAGTAGGTGCGACATTTCTCGAAGCGGTGCAACGAATGGAGCGCCTGGAGCGATTAGCTCAGATTCAATGGCTTGTAACGCATCGGGTTTAACGACATCCAATCAACCGCTCATTTGATTCAATAATCTTGAGATCTAGCTGGAGAGCAATGCCCTAATGGTTCAGTACATTTTTATTATGACAATTATCATGATTGTCACGGGTGTGTGTGCCACCGGCGCGATGATTGTGGGTCTGTTCGACCGCACGGGAAATCTGGGTGGTTGGATCGCCCGATTCTGGAGTGGCATTCTCCTGAAAATTACAGGTGTTAGTGCCCGGGTGCATGGTCTGGAGAATTTAGACCGGAGTACGCGCTACATTTTTATTGGCAATCATACGTCCGCTTTTGATATCCCCCTATTGCTGTACTATTTGCCTTTTCAACTGCGTATGGTGGCAAAACGGGAATTGGCATTTGTCCCGATTTTTGGGTGGGGTATGTGGCTGGTTAAACACTACTTCATTAATCGCAGCAACCATGGCAAAGCATTAGGGGCAATGGAAAAAATCGCCCGGGAGTTTAAAGGTGAGACCAGTTCCATGTGTATTTTTCCGGAGGGGACTCGCTCACTGGACGGCCAACTAAAGACCTTTAAAAAAGGGGCATTCATTTTGGCCATTCAGACAGGGATTGCTCTGGCTCCGGTTGTGTTGAAAGGCGCGTTCGATCTCAAACCGAAGCATCGTCATGCCATCGCCAGTGGTGTGGTTGACATCTATATTTTGCCACCAATCAGCACCAGTGCTTCCACTTACAACGACCGTGATCCGCTGATAAAACAGGTTCACGAACAATTTCGGCAGGTCCTTTCGTGAGCGGTCACCTCACTGAGAATCCACCGCCAGTGTATCGGAGCCGGCCATCGGAGGCCGCATTAATACAGTGGTGGTTTGAAATGGGTGTATCCACCAGCGGCCTGATGACCACTGAGGGTGAATCACTCATTATCTTGCAATGCGGGGTTCCCAATGATGGTCCCGGTCCGGATGTTTTAGATGCCAGCATTGCGTTGGACGGAAAAATCATATCCGGAAATGTGGAGATGCATCAGTCCGCGAATAGCTGGTATCAGCATGGTCACGAGAACGACCCCCGCTACCAACAGGTCATTTTGCATGTCGTCTCACAGACCGGTAATGGCCCGGATCTACCGACCCTGCAGGTGTCACACCGGGAATCAACATCGATTTGTCCTGCAAAACGGGTGATAACACCGGATGAGCTTTTCGTCGCTGCGGCGGATCGTTATCGGCAAAAACTGGCCAAAGTGAATCGCTGGATCTCCTGCGAAACCCAAACCTGGCCGGTGTTGCACCTTGGTCTGCTGGACGTGCTGGCATACGGACCTGTGCGGAAGCGCTTGTTGAATGCACTTCATTTTAAATTGGGCACCTATCTGCCACCCGCAGATTTGCATTGGTCCGGAAGTTACCAAAGCCGGAATGATCGAAGCGCACAGTGGGACAGGCTTTTAAAGGTGAGTGCACGACTGCCGCACTTACCGACTATCAGCCTCAGGGAGGTCGGCTGGCAGGAATTCGAGCGAAGCTGGCATGAGCATTTGAGGGGTCTGGCGGTTTCAAAAAGCCTGGTACGTGAATGGGTAATAAATTGGGTGGTGCCGACGAATTTTCCTGAGGTTTGCCAGGGTTTGGACATTTGGCAGGACATTCCACCAGCCCGACACTATGGTTTTGAGAGAAAAATATTGGCCTATACCGGGATGACGGCTGTGCGATCAGCGTTGGAGCAACAGGGGTTGCTTTTTTGGTGGCAGAATGGATGTCAGCCCCGACAATGCCGGATTTGTCCGCTAACCCGGGGAATTGTAAGGGAGAATTTATCCAATACACTGTATGATAAGCAGTTAGCGAATTCTTCTCTTGTTAATTATGAGAGAATCGCCTAATATTCCCGAACCTATGAGGAAAACTACGATTTTGACACGATTGATAACAGGCCTTACGGGCTTGACCCTGTTTGCATGTTTGAGTTTTGGTTCTGATTTTCGGGAAACCCCGCTGACTCAGTTAGCCCAAAATGAAGATGCGAGTCCGGAAAGTTCGCCGGTGGAGAACGATTTTTTATTCGACTATCTCATGCAGGAGGTGAAACTCCACTATACTGAGGGGCGGCTCTTAGCGCTGGAAGCTGACACGGATGCAGTCCAGTATGAATTTGAGTATATGCTGGCCAGTATGGCAGCCATTGAGGAGTTGGATTCTTTGGGACCGGATCAAAGGGGCTATTTCACCTCCATGGCGAGATTGGTGCAGGGAGACTTCCTACCCTATCTGGACCAGGAACGCAAGAATATGCTGGCCAATCTGACCTTCCGTGAGCAGATGATGCAACAAGAGGCGAGCCAGGCAGCCCAGGACGGTGAAGACGAGTTTGTGGTGCTGGATGACCGGGACGGTCATATTCCTCTCGTTTTAAACAATCGTGTGCGCAGTATTATCAAATTTTTACAGACGAAGAGACACGCTGAATTCCAGACCTGGATGAATCGTTACGCCAAATATGCCGCCGTCATCCGGCCTATTCTAAAAGAGAACGGGGTGCCGGAAGAATTGGTGTATTTAGCGCTGATTGAATCCGGATTAAATGTCAATGCTCGATCCTGGGCTCAGGCGGTGGGTCCCTGGCAGTTCATCAGTTCCACCGGGAAAAACTATGGATTGGATCGCACCTGGTGGGTGGATGAGCGTCGTGATATGGTAAAATCCACCGAAGCCGGAGCGCGGTATCTCAAGGATTTGTACAAAGAATTTGACAACTGGTACCTGGCTATGGCAGCGTACAATTCGGGTGAAGGGCGGGTTTGGCGCGCAATCCGCTTGGAAGGTCACAGGGATTATTGGCGCTTACGGACACTTCCCAAAGAGACACGGTCCTACGTGCCCACGGTAATCGCCGCTGCTATTATTATTAGAAACCCGGAGCAATATGGCTTTACGCTGCCGGCGAAGGAGATGATGGAATGGGAAGAGGTGGCGGTCAGCAGGAGTATCGACCTTGATCGACTGGCCCAGGCTGCCGGAATTTCATACACCACCCTCAGCACACTAAATTCTGAATTGAGACAAGGTGTCACACCACCCGATATAACCTACAAGTTAAAAGTCCCCTTTGGCTACTCCGGGAAAGTGGAAGCAGTCATTAACAACATTCCGACTTCGAACAAGGAAGCGTCACAGGTTCATCGTGTCCGCACTGGTGAATCGCTTTGGTTGATCGCACGGAAATACAATGTTACGGTAACCAATCTGGTGCGTGCGAATAATTTACGGAATAGTAATCAGTTGAAAGTGGGTCAAAAGATTATCATTCCGGCTCCAGGTTCGGCACCCAGCGGTCGCTCCTTGAGCACCCAAACGACTCAGCAACTGCCCGTCAGTACTTATAATAAAAAGGTTTACGTCGTGAAGCGCGGTGACACCTTGGGTCACATCGCGGAGCGATATCGGACGAGAGCCAGTAGCATCCGTCGCTGGAACGGACTGAGTTATGGTGATAATATTTATCCCGGCCAAAGGTTAACGATCTACCAAAAGAAAAGTGATGGATAGTACACCACCTCGTTCTGCCAGGCGGCGCTATGGTGGCTGGATATTTATGCTGGTCATCATCGGCGCTTTTGTCCTGTGGTTTTCTTTTCAAAAAGAGGATCATTACCCGGCCGCAGCGAATATTGGTGTTCTGCCTCTGCACGGAATAATTCTGGAATCCCAGAGCTGGATCAAAGATTTAACAGCCTACTCAAAAAATGATCGGATCGCTGCGATTCTGATCGATATCGATTCTCCTGGTGGGGCGGTAACCCCTTCCTATGAAATTTATAGGGCGCTCAAGCGCATTCGTGAAACTTCAGAGAAGCCCCTTGTGGTGAGTATGGGGAGTTTGGCAGCATCTGGCGGCTATATGGCTGCAATGGGCGCTGATACCATTATTGCCAACCCTACTTCCATCACGGGCAGTATTGGGGTTATCATGAATTTCCCGGATTTTACGGAGTTGATTGAGAAGGTCGGGGTCAAAATGAATGTCGTCAAAACTGGCCCATACAAAGATGCGGGATCTCCCTACCGGCATATGACGAATCAGGATGCCACTTATTACCAGGGTGTCATCACGGATGTGTTTGAACAATTCAAAGAAATTGTTGTCGCCGAGCGCGACTTGACGAATGATCAGGTCAGCGCATTAGCCGATGGACGCGTTTTTTCTGGTCGGCAGGCACTGGAAAATGGTCTTGTGGATGGCTTGGGGACATTCAATGATGCTAAAAATATCGCTTGCGATATGGCGGGGCTGGATCACTCCACACCAACGGTTTATCCCCCCGAACCCAAACGTACTTTTCTGAGATTATTTTTAGATGAAGCAGGTAGTGCGATACCAGATTGGTCGCGCTGGACATCAGCCATTGTCCAATACCGGATGCCATAAGGAGTTGGTGGGTACTATGACGAAAGCAGATATCGTGGATGTGATTGCGGCCGGAACTGGTTTGACCAAGGTCGAAACCGAAGCCGTCATCGATGCATTTTTGGCTACGCTGTCAGACGCCCTCATTCAGGGTGAACGGGTTGAGTTTAGAAAATTTGGCAGTTTCAGTGTGAAAGAACGAGCACCCAAACAGGCGCGGAATCCCGGAACCGGGGAGGCCGTCCAGTTACCAGCCCGAATGGTTCCCGTCTTTAAACCATCACGACAATTACGGGACCTGGTGAATCAGGCACAAACGCCTGAACATTCCCATTGATAAAAACCTTTGACGACGTAGGTCATAAACCTATATTCGCCGCGCATTGAAAGAGGAGATTGATTGAATGCCTTGTGGTAAAAAACGGAAGCGCCGTAAAATTGCGACGCACAAGCGAAAAAAAAGACTGCGCGCGAACCGTCAGAAGAAAAAAATTCGTTAAAAATTGACAATCAGCGTTGGCGAATGGCGGGTTAACCGCCATTCGCTGTTTTAGCGATTAGGGCTATATGTCTTATACAACTGACGCGCCCGCAGTACTTTCAGTAACAGAACTCACTCAAAACATTAAGGCTCACCTTGAGCAAGCCTTTACCCGAGTCTGGGTATCAGGCGAAATTTCGAATTTTGTCCATCACAGTTCCGGGCACATGTATTTTTCATTGAAAGATGCGGGTGCTCAACTAAGTGCTGTGATGTTCCGTGGCCAGAATCGCGGCCTATTGTTCGGTCCAATGAACGGGATGCAGATTCTAGCCCACGGAGACATCTCTGTTTATCCGCCACGCGGCCAGTATCAAATGGTGGTTGACCAGCTTCAGCCTGCCGGTGCCGGCGGTTTACATCTGGCCTTCGAGGCTTTGAAGCAAAAACTGGCTGGCGAGGGTTTGTTTGATTCTCACCATAAAAAACCCCTACCAAAATTTCCAGAATGCATCGGTGTCGTGACCTCTGTGACGGGTGCCGCGATTCGGGATATGATTCAGATTATTTCGCGCCGGTTTCCCCTCAGCCGGATATTGCTTTATAATGCCAAAGTACAGGGTGATGGTGCCGCCGGTGAAATTGTAGCCGGGATTGAATATTTCAATTCTCACCAACAATTTCAGGCGCAAAGTACGCAGACTCATTCAGAAATTCAGCCCTGCGATGTGCTGATCATCGGTCGCGGCGGTGGTTCCATTGAAGATTTATGGCCCTTCAATGAGGAGGTCGTGGCTCGGGCAATTTATCATTCCGTAATCCCTGTTATCTCTGCTGTTGGGCATGAAATAGATGTCACTATCAGCGATTTGGTGGCGGATATGCGGGCTCCGACGCCATCGGCTGCCGCTGAATTGGTGGTGCCGGATCAGGCGACGCTGATTCAGACATTGGATAAGATTTCAACGCAATTACCCTCAATGCTGACCAAACGACTCAATGATACACGCTCGAAACTGCTGGGGTTAACGAAAAGTTACGCGCTCAAGCGACCCCAACTGCTGGTACAGGCGAAATATCAATATGTGGATCAATTAAATGATACACTCCAACGGCTGCTGAGTCAAAAAACCCAGAATTCACATCTCCTTTTGGATCATCTTACCGAGAAACTAATGCTTTTGGACCCGTTGAAAATTTTAGGACGGGGGTATTCCATCATCCAAAATGATTTGGGACAAATCATTAAAACCACTGAACAGGTGGTCCTCAACCAATCCGTGCATGTGACCGTGCAGCACGGTACATTCGATGCAAAGGTGGAGAAAATACATGACATCCAAACAAAAAAATGATGCCCCGACAGAGAGTTTTGAGATTCTGTTGAAGAAATTGGAAGAGGCGGTGCAATTATTGGAGCAGGAAGAACTGCCGCTGGATACGGCCATTCAACAGTATAAAACAGCGATGCAACTGGTTTCCACCTGCCGAACCCGACTCGAAGAAGCTGAGCGCACGGTGAATCTTTTGGTAAAAAATGCAAGCGGCGAGTGGCAAGCTGAACCTCTACCCGATCATGGTGAGAAAACCAATGGGTAATGCCTTCGATCCAATTTCAGGGGATTATTAACCATGAAGATACTCATCTGGGGATTTCAGGTTAATCCTGAAATTCATAGTAGTGTGATTGATCTGATTGCCAGGCTAAAAAATAGTGATCATGCCGTCTGCATTCTGGACTCTTTTGCCGAAGCAATTGAATTGAAGAACAATATTGAGCATATCAAAAAGGATGCTGTCCCGGATAATATCGATCTAATCCTTTCCATAGGTGGCGATGGTACACTGCTCTCCGCCGCCCAGTCCGTCATGAAGCGACCCATTCCCATTCTGGGCGTAAACCTCGGAAGTCTGGGTTTTTTGACCGGACTCGAACGCGATTGGCGCAGCAATATCGAAGATATTCTGGCGGGACATTATACCGTCGAGGAGCGGATGGTGCTCAATTGCCGCAAAATGAATATGGCCGGCGTCGAAGAGACCTTCTGGGGATTAAATGACATTGTCATTGAGCGTGGCGAACATTTCGATATGATGGTGATGAAGGTCCAGGTGAATGGACAGTATTTGAATACCTATTCGGCCGATGGTCTGGTGATTTCGACGCCAACCGGCTCAACAGCCTATAATCTGGCATCCGGCGGTCCGATTTTGGATCCCGGTCTGGATGCGATCATTATCACGCCAATTTCACCGCATACCCTGTCGGTGCGCCCCATCGTCCTGCCGGCGGAAGCCCGAATTGAAATCAGTCTTACTAAGCAAAATCAGAAGGGTCGCGTCTATATTGATGGCAAGGTCTGGCGACCCATTTCATCCGAAGATCGTTTGCGGATACGCACGAGTTCCTACCGAATCAAACTCGTCACGATCCCGGGGTTGACATTCTACGACAAGTTACGGGAAAAATTCCACTGGGGTCGCCGAAGTTCACTCTAAGGGTGGTCACTATTTGTAGTGGAATATTATTTAGTCGCAAAAAACCAGTCTTCGGGCTGGTTTTTTTACTTTAGACCGAGTTGGCGATGCACCCGATAGATACAATTATTCATCTCCACGGGAATGCCTGCCGCTTCAGCCCGCTCTTTGGCAAGTTGATCAATCACACCATCCTGCATCCAGATGAATCCGACGGATTTAGCGATTGACTCATCCACAATGGGACCAACCTGATCGGAGCGTCGGAATATGTCCACGATGTCAACGGATTCAGGGATAGCAGAAATACTGGGATAGCATTTCACCCCGAATAGCATTTCCTGACCGGGATTCACGGGAATAACGTGATACCCGTGTTTCATCAGATACAGGGAAATGCTATGACTCGGCCGGCTCGGATTCGGTGAAGCGCCAACCACCGCGATCGTTTTTGCACGCATTAAGACGGATTTAAGATCATTCATGAATAGTTGTCCTCTTTAGACATCGAATCAAAGTTCAATGGTCTGGTTTTGTCAATGGTGTCGGGCTACTGTCCGAATTTAAACCAATTTTTTATGACATAACCGGCGACGTCCGGATTCTCCCGTAACCGGCGGGAACTGTAGGCATACCATTGCTCCCCGAACGGCACGTAGATACGAACCGTGTGACCCGCCTCCCGAAGTCGAGCCAGACGAGCTTCAATGGGAACCCCCAGGAGCGCTTGGAACTCATATTTCTCCGGTGGAATGGCCTGGTCATGGATGAATGCTTCCAGCGTATCAATCAGGTAAATATCATGCGTGGCAATACCAACATAGGCTCCTGATTTAAGCATTGTCTTCACCAGATGAAGGTAATTTTCCCGTACGCCGTCTTTGTCCTGAAACGCGATGTCATGCGCTTCCTTATAGATTCCCTTGCAAATCCGCAGGTTTCCATTTGTTGCTGCAATGGCCTTCACATCGGCATCACTGCGATGCAGGTACGCTTGAATGACCACACCAATTCGTGGAAATTCCTGGCGCAATGTGTTGTAAATATTCAGCGTTTTGGTGGTGTAGGGTGAATCTTCCATGTCAATTCTGACGAAAAAACCATGCTCATCCGCTACCTGAATGATCGCGCGGATATTGTCCAGTGCCAACTGCGGATCAAGACCTAAGCCTAATGCAGTAGGTTTCAGGCTGATATTTTTTGAAACGGGGTGATGACTCACTGTTTGAATCAAATTGATATACGCATCCCGTGATGCCGCCGCCTCAGTAGAAGTACTGATGGCTTCACCAAGGATGTCCAGGGTCGTTTCGAATCCGGTATTTTTAAGATGGGCGCAAGTCGCGATGGCATCTTCAATGCGATCACCTGCGATATAGCGTTTTGAAAACAGTTTAACGATACCACGCGGCATCAGGGGCATTAGACCAACGATAAGACGATTGACGAACACGAGTAATTCTCCTGCATGATAAGATCAATTTCAGCGTGATCAGGGCAAATAACAGGCCTGATTTCAGTGCGCAACAAAAACGAAAGATTGACAATTGGAGTGGGCATTTGTATGCGGGGTGCTATCTGGAAAATACCGGCTCAGGTTAGCGGCCGGCGATAATATTCGAATACTTTGCCGGTATTGTGCCAGTCCGGAAATTTCCCGAGTATCACGGTCGACCGAGCCCATCGCTGGGCAATTCCCTCCATTACATGTCCTGAAACGTAACTGTAGCCCCGTTTCCTCAGGTAGCTCATGTAGACCCGTTTGAGTGATTTGCCATAACCGCTACCGCGATATTTCGCATCCATCACAAAAGCATACGTATAGACTGTGTTTTGATTTCCCAGAAACGGATCGATGCGAGCCCAGGGTTCATCGATAAAATGGTCCAGCGGCACACCAATAACGAACCCGATAATCTTATGATGCAGCAACCCGATGAATGGCAGCGTATCCGGATAGGCAAAATATTTTCGCACGGTATTTTTTGTGAACCGGGTTTCCATCCCAAAATTTTCAACCAGTCCTTCAGAGATGGCGATGATCCGTTCAGCGTCCTTGGCCGACAATTTTTCAACCAATTCAATTGAGAAATTTAATGTCGCCGCGATCAGGCGGGTTGTGGACTCATACGGTAGTTCTGAAAGTTTGGCAGAGGGGACGCTTACCATGGTGGCAATTTTACCATTCGGGCATGGGTTTCGCAATGGGATTCCCGGTGGATGTCCAAAATCCCATTGGATTCAAAGTCCAATCGGCTATTTTCGAGACCAACGCACACCAAGTCATTTTGCACCTGGATTGTGTATCATCAAATGACCGGACCGATAGAATAAATGCTAAAATTTGTGAATCTTGGGAGTGGCAGCAAGGGCAACGCCAGTATTGTGTGTGACGCCGAGACCATGATTCTGATTGATGCGGGTCTGTCGGCAACGCAGATCAAAAAACGAATGGACGCGGTGGGCTTCGATCTTGAAAATGTCACCGCAGTTCTGATCACACACGAACACGGTGATCATGTCAGCGGGTGCAAGCGACTATTCGAACGACAGCAGCGTCTGCAGTTTTATGTCAATCCCATCAGTTACCGGGCTCTGCCAGACGCCTTCCCGGAGCCTCATCAATTTGCTTCCCGGGTCAATTTTTTCAATGCCGGTGATGCGTTTGAAATTGGGTCATTGAAAATTCAGACCATTCCGACCCTGCATGATTCTAAAAGTTCGACCGGATTTGCCATTCAAAATCGGGATGTGGCATTGGGCTACATGACGGATTTAGGGGCAGTGACTGAGGATAATTTCTTAGCGCTGAAGCATGTGGACTATCTTTTCATGGAAGCGAATTATGACCATGAGATGTTGTGGAATGGACCCTATCCACCGTTTTTGAAGGCTCGTGTCCATGGGGATCGGGGGCATCTATGCAACACCCATTCGGGCGAGTTCATTAATTTGCTGGGCAATTTGGGACAATTGCGAGGTGTGATGTTGGGTCATTTAAGTGAGAAAAATAACCATCCGGAAAAAGCGCGTCAAACTGTTGAAAATCGACTTAATGCCGATATTGACTTACGGATAGCAAGCCAATCAGAACCGTCAAAAATTGTTGAAGTGGAGTGAAAAAAAATGATGAGAAAACTGAATTCGACCGTGATTTTTATGCTGACCGCAATCCTTTTGATTGCCTGTAGTAAAGAATCTGAGAAAACGGCTGTAAAAGCTAAACCAATCAACCCCCAAGATAAAACCGAGGTGAAAAACATGGGCGATCTGAATGATACACTGGCCATTTTAGAAACAAGTTATGGCCGCGTAGTCATTGACCTGTTTGAGGATGCAACCCCCTTGCATGCCAATAATTTTAAGAATTTGATGAGCACGGGCGTGCTGAAGGGAACTTACTTTCACCGCATTATCCCCAATTTTGTTGTCCAGGGTGGTGACCCCAATACCCTGAATGGTGATCGGAAGGATGACGGCACAGGTGGCGTGGGCGAGCGAATTCCCGCTGAAATTGGCAAACCCCATCTACGGGGAAGTCTGGGTGCGGCTCGGGATAATAATCCCACCAAAGCCTCGAGCGGGAGCCAGTTTTATTTCTGTCTGAAACCGCTTCCACAATTGGATGGTAATTACACCGTATTTGGAACTGTCGTCGAAGGCATGAATAATGTGGATTTGATGGCACAAGTCGCCCGGGATCCACAGGACAACCCTATTGAGCCCATTTACATTACGAATACAACCCTCATGTCGAAGACCGATTTCGACCAGATGAAAGCCGATGCGAAATAAACCGGTCATCGCTGTAGCTCTGGGGGGTGG
>MNWS01000190.1 GCA_001872685.1 Fidelibacterota bacterium CG1_02_48_14 | reverse complement strand
CTGCTCGCAATGAGGTATTGCGCCAGAAAATAGGTTCCCAAAACCAACGGCCTTCCAAATGACCACGCTGTTTTAAAGCGATTCCAGGCCAGTACGGAATCAGAAAAAACAAAAGTGAGTGCTCCCACCGCAGCAAACATGGCCGGCGCAGACTTGAGTCCATTCCAGTAATTCGCTGCCGACCAAGCCATTAATAAAATACAAACGATATAGATTAACACCGGGATGGTCATTTTTCCCAAATTCGGTTTTAAGTTAAAAAACATCCAAATGCCGTACGCTATCAGCGGTAAAAGCAGCAGGATCGAGAATTCGGCAACCCTTGATATGAAAGCAAACGTGTAAATGATTTGGGCGATTAAAAAGCTGCCCAATCCCATGACAAACCGGTCATGCGGTAACATGAGCGCGATGTCTCCACCCAGGGAAAATATCAGACCGGCCATGATTAACACCGAGTAAGCATTAAAATCAGGTGCCGCATAGTTGAATGCCATGGCTAATATGCAGATAGTCGTCAATGGTTTTAGCAGGTAGTGATAAATGAATGGTTTCCGATGTTCCCAATAAATTGCAAACCCAGCCAATAGGGCGGTGATAAAGATGTTGGTCACTTTTTTCCCTTCATTTATCTGGCCTAAAGGTAGCAAGTTGAGATTCTTTTTCCACAGATTCCAATAACAGAAAAGCCCTGAAGGTTCAGGGCTTTTCTGTCTTGATCAAGTGCGGAGAGATAGGGATTCGAACCCTAGATAGGGGTTGCCTATACACGCTTTCCAAGCGTGCGCCTTCAGCCTCTCGGCCATCTCTCCATTTTTCAATTGCTATCCATGAATAGCGGCGGCAAATATAGAAGGAGCACTATAGTCTGTCAACGCTTATCAAGTCGCCAGGCGTTTCCGGATCTCTGTCCCCCGTGCCGCCAGATTGATAATTTGTTGTTGTAGAACCACCAACGGTGTCCACAAATTCACTTCCAATTTTCCACGCACAACAGAAATCCATTCGTGATGATAAACGCCCAATCTGGGGATCACAAAATCTTCATACCCTATTGGCGGGGATTCCAGCGGAAAGGATACCGCGCATTTCGTGTAACCCACTTCCCTGGCCAGCTCAAGGATTTCTTCATTGAACCGATTAAACGGCGGGCAAATTGAGCAAACCGGCGCGCCTAATGTTTGCTCAAGGGTTTCCTTGGAATTTTTCAACTCTTCCTGAATTGCCTTGCGATCTATGGTCGTCAAAATGCGGTGTGAAACCGTATGAGAGCCAATCTCCCACCCGGCTGCGTGCAATTCCCGGATCTCTGACCCATTCAAATGTTCAAAACGCCGTCCGCCTATCTGCCAATCCCAGTCATTCGTTTTTCCAACAAAACCAGTAATAACAAATACCGTTCCCCTAACATCCAATTCTGATAAAATCGGGAAAGCATGCGTATAAACACTTCTGTAACCGTCATCGAATGTAATAGCCACGTCGCGTGCAGTCTGAGATTGAACAGACAAGTCACGCACACATTTAAAGTTCAGATTTCTTCGTCGCAGCGCTGCGATCTGCTTTTTAAATGCAAAGGGGCTGACCGTAGTCAACCCCCATTCAAAGTCCTCACTCACCTTGTGGTAAACCAAACTTTGGTTATACAAGGTTGATGACATAATCAAATACGATGTTTTATTAGGTTAGCACGGATGCAGCCGGTGAGTAATCAAGGTCAAATGCCTCACTCACGGCCTTGCAGGTTACTTTGCCGTCAACCATATTCAATCCAAGCATAAAACCAGGGTCGGACTGCAATGCTTTAACCGGACCCATATCCGCAATTTTAATGACATAAGGCAAGGTTGCGTTGGTTAATGCAATCGTTGATGTGTAGGGAACCGCGCCAGGCATGTTCGCTACGCAATAATGAATCACCCCTTCAACTTCGTAAGTGGGATTTTCATGCGTTGTGGGATGACAGGTTTCCACGCAACCGCCCTGATCTACAGCGACATCCACGATAACCGAACCTTTACGCATCAGCTTCAGCATCTCTCTGGTGACCAGATTTGGGGCTTTTGCACCGGGAATCAATACGGCGCCAATAAGTAAATCAACTTGGGGTAACAATTCTTTGATATTGCTGGCAGAGCTATACATGGTCATGACATTTTTGGGCATAAAATCATCCAAATCGCGCAGACGATTCAGATTGACATCCATCATAATGACCTGAGCGCCTAAACCGGCTGCGATTTTAGCAGCATTGGTTCCAACGATACCGCCACCCAAAACAAGTGCGACTGCAGGTTTTACCCCCGGCACCCCACCCAGCAGAACACCGCGTCCGCCCATCCTGTGTTCCAAATATTTGGCACCTTCCTGAGCCGCCATACGCCCGGCAACTTCGCTCATAGGTGTCAGTAGCGGCAGTGTACCGTGCTTATCCTGAACGGTCTCATACGCAATCGCCGTGGCTTTTGAAGCAATGAAATCGAGTGTCAAATCACGAGCGGCAGCGAAGTGAAAATAGGTAAACACGGTTTGACCGGGTTTTGACATTTTAATCTCAACCGGTTGTGGCTCTTTTACCTTTACAATCATATCAGATTTTGCCCAGATCTCTGAAACCTGATTCAAAATAGTTGCACCGGCATTTTTGTAGGCATCGTTAGTGAAACCACTATTCAAACCACCATCATGCTCAACCAGAACGCTATGTCCTCTTGCGACCAATGCCTCAACACCACCGGGTGTCATGGATACACGATTTTCATTGGTCTTGATCTCTCTTGGTACCCCGATTATCATCTTTCTGCCCTCCGAAGGATTATTAATTTGCCGGTTCGAGAACCATCGTCAAAAACGCATCAGGTGTGAACAATTCCTGTGCCAGAGATTGTACTTCAGATGAACTAACCTGTTCAATTCGATTTAAATATTCATCAATTTCCATCGTGACATTATAGTAGATCAACTGTCTTCCGAGACGAAACATCCGGCGTTCCATGGATTCCTCTGACATGACAAATCCGGATTGATATTGTGCCTTCACCCGCTCAAGTTCGGCTGGCTGCACAGGTGCATCCTTGAGTTTATCTAATTCAGTTTGAATCAGCTCCAACGCTTTCCTGCGTTTGTTGGGATCCGTTGCCAGATACACGCCAAAAACGCCTGTGTCCCGATAAAGGTTTGCGAATGAATAGATTTCATACGCGACCCCGTGGTTTTCACGGATATTTTGGAACAGACGCGAACTCATTCCCCCACTCAGTAGCGAATTTAGGACACCCATGCTCCAACGTCTTTCGTCATTCAGACTGAATATCTGACGCCCCGTGATCAAATGTGTCTGCTGAATTGATCGTTTTTCCAAAAATATGCCCGGCTGCGTTGGTAAAATCTGATCAATGAAGGGATCCTCTAAACGCATTGCATTATGAATAAAATATTTTTCGAGAAACCCAACCAACTCATCATGGTCAATATATCCGCTAGCTGTGACCACCATGTTTTCAGGATAATAATGGGTATGGCGATAGT
>MNWS01000125.1 GCA_001872685.1 Fidelibacterota bacterium CG1_02_48_14 | reverse complement strand
TAGGACTTTCGATAAGCTCTACATCGGCATGACTAATGATGTTGAACGGCGTCTGTATGATCATAACAAACGCCCGGATCGCCATGGTTGGACAAAACGGTATAGACCTTGGGAATTGGTTCACACCGAATATTTTAATTTGAAAGCCGATGCTCGAAATCGCGAAAAAGAGTTGAAATCCGCACAAGGCCGAAAATTCATTCGTGAGAAAATACTTACGAAATGATGGTGAAAATTTAGCTCAGTCGGTTAGTCCGGCAACTGCCGGATCATAAGCCGGGTGTCGGCGGTTCAAGTCCGCCCTCTGCTACAAGTTTTGTTTTATACCTACATACTTTACAGTAGGACTTTCGATAAGCTCTATTCGGCACCTCGGTTGAACTTGGAATAAATCTCCATGGTGGTCAATCTGGCATGGTCTAACATGCGTTCCACCACGTAACTTTCCACTTTTCGCGCGCACTCTCGAGAGGCATTTTGCCACTCTTACCAGAACATTGAATGGGTGAGGAGTAGGTTGAGATTGTGGGACTTACCCGATCCCATTCATCTAATATTTACCGCCAAATCCCCAGAATTGATGCGATAACCAGCAATCCCACCAGCCAGTAACCACCATTAATGAAAACATAGGACCAGGGACGGTTTTCGAAGGCAGGTGCGGTCAAAATGTAGGTAAAACTATAACCCAGCCACAGCCAGAAAGCTGAAGTCCAGGCAACACTCAAAGCTGAAGGCGCGGGAAATACGACCAGCATATATCCGATTATATGAGCCGTTGCAAGGCTGGCGATAAATGATGCAACCAACATGATACCAAAGGATTTGACCATATTGGTTTCAGCTTGCATTTTCGCGGCATCATCCGGGTTAATTCCCATAGCTTTCATCCAGGATTTTCCAAAGAGTGGCCCATACCACAAGGCACCCAGTCCAAAAAAGACCAACGCAGACACCAGAACCGCCCAGTAATTGACCGATGCTTCGTACATACTTACTTACTCCTTTATTTTGGGATTTACTGATCAGGTTTTCAGCCTTAACCGGTTAACCCACCCCTGTTTTAGTTTTGATTCAAGGGCAATATATCTGCTACAGACAACTGTTGCAAGCGTGCTTTAATTCAGTGGGACTATAATTTCAGAAAGCGAAGCTATTCGGAACCTCATGGATAAAATTACCCGTCGCTTGCGACGGAGAGCATCATTGGTTTTCGATGATGACCGGGCATCCAGATCGTAATGCCATTGAGAAATATTATCTCTTTCTTGAAAACCATCATATTGGGCAATCCGGCCCGGTTGTTTCCAAGATATCAGCGCATTCTTTTGACCTGAAAAACACACTTCCACCTTTGAGAGGAACCTGTGATTGGATATATTCGCAACCGTTGGCAGAATCTGATCTGGCAACAATTTCCGGATAGAAGATGGTTACTAAGATTTCGAATATTTTGACTCATATGAAGACAGATAAGTAGGGACGACCTTATGACCTTTTCGCGCGTACAAGTAATGCAAAAAAACTCAGGCTGTTCCCAAAGAATTCTTTCCGACTTGCTTCAGCCAATGCGGACCATGATTAATCGTTGTCTGAATATTTCGTTGGGGTTTGCCGTGTTACTGAGCGTTGCTTTCGGGCAGCTACAATTAACATCTGATGGAGCTGTGAATCCTCACCATGATGGCGATTGCACAATTTGTCATCCCAAGAATCAAGAGCCAACCCTGGCAAATTATCAAACGGGCTCCTGCAGTAAATGCCATTCGGCTGCCGCGGTGGATGCACAAATTCACCCCGTTTTTCACATTGACCTGAAAACTGAAGGCATCACCATTCCCACCGCATTCCCGCAACCAACCGGCGATTCACTGCGCTGCGTAACCTGCCACATTATGCCGGTCAAGTACAACCGGGCCAATGCATCCTTCCTCCGGGGGGGACCATTTAAAGAAGAGATTGATTTTTGTTACCAATGCCACGAGCGCGACAATTATCAAAAAATGAATCCCCATTTAAGTATGATCAATGCCGATGGCCATATCGACAAAACCATTTGTCAGGTATGTCATCTGGATCCACCCAATCCTGAGACGCCAGCCATTGTTGCTCGCGAAATGAGTTTAGGGATGGAGACGACTTGTAACAAGTGTCACGCATTGCACAATCATGAGAAAAACCATTGGGGAATAGACATTTCAAAGGCGAAGGAAGGTATTTACACCCAATTCAGGAAATCTGAGTCGGACAATAAATTATCACTCCCATTGGGTCCCGATCATCAGATTCAGTGTAATACCTGTCATTATGTGCATGGGAAATTGGGCATTGATGATGTCGCCTTCGGTGGTCCTGGTGATAATCCGCATTTCTTGAGAATGCCACCCGCAAAACTCTGCTATATGTGTCATAACAAATAATTCATTCATTGATACAACGAACACTACTTTAAGTCTTCAAAAACCAGTTCATGCAGAGATTCGATTCAGAGTCGTATGCCTGGACGCCCAATAAATCGTTGTTCAATAGAAAAACTGATTGTTGATAGTTGATGATGACGAACGCGGGAGGGGATTCACCGCGCCAGGGCTGATCCGGTGAAAATCAACGCTTCGAGATAGAGTAGGTAGTTCTTAGAGAGACTTGTTAGTTGGATTAATTTGCTAATCGTTCGCCGGGAAGATCTGCAGGGAATGCCTTTTCATCATGACAATTATCGCAGGTTGGGGGAACCCCGAAAATCCGATCAATGTGACAATCGCTGCAATCCGCATCCTGGTGAACCTCGAATAGCTCTAATCCCGTGCGGGCATGATCAAATTCACCGACTTCGAAATTCTGATGACAATTGGTACAGGTTGGATTTAATCGCTCCACCGGCTTTTCAGGGTCGTGACAGGCTGTACACGCTTGTTTCTGGTGAAAGCGGTTGAGTGGCCATCCAGTCATATCATGTGTAAAACCGCGCTCAGTCGGTGCCTTTTGATGACATTTAGTGCAACTGTTTTGATCCTCAGTCGCATGGCATTTACTGCAAGGAGTATGATGCTCCAGGAGCTTGGTAACGACGGTTGATGCAGCCGGACCGTTGTAAGCATGGCATTTCACGCAATCCTGGTTTTCATGGCAGGTGACGCACTCAAAGCGAAAGGTTTCAACATGTTGCTTGTGCCTGAAGGTAACCATCGGATTAACGGATTTTGGCGTGTCGAAATGCAAAATATCCGGACCGATGGGTGGGGCAGGAGGCGCTTGGGCTGCTGGTGGTGTTTTACTTAGAATCGCCTGCTCAGGATTCAGATGACACGATCCGCAGACATTCTCCGGTTCCCACTGACGGTGACAATTCACGCAGACGCGATGATACGCGCTAAAAAGTGTGGGAAGGTCATCACTAAAATCCGCCGGGTCATTCGTATGACAGTCAGCGCAGGGATCAAACACACCATCCTCAGCATAATGATGACAATTACTGCATTTGACTCCCTCAGGGGCAATATGTGAATGCGCCCGGTGTGGAAAATTCACCGGATAAAAAATAACCTGTGGTACTCTAAGAGAGATTGATTCAGGGATTTGGTCTAAAATATTTTCACTCTCTTGAGCAAAAATTGTCGTCCCCGCAAGTAAAAGCAGTAAGCTAAACACCATTACTTTTAGGGACGACATCGGGGGGTATACAACAGTTATTGGTTATAATTTCTTAGCGGGATTCGGATGGGCGATAATTTTTACAGCCTCTTCGAATACAAACTTTTTGTGGGTCGGA
>MNWS01000273.1 GCA_001872685.1 Fidelibacterota bacterium CG1_02_48_14 | reverse complement strand
TCAGGTTATCTATAGCACTTCAAAAGTGACGAGTCTACGCGCAACATCTTACGCATTCACCGGTGGGGCACACGGCAATTCCGATGTCCAACTCACCAGCTATTGGCGTGATTCGGGTGAACCAGTCGAACTGAATGACATTTTGATACCAGAGAATCAGCTAAAATTAAATTCGATCGCAGAAGCAATCTTTCGAAAGGATAAAAATATTCGTGAAAATGAGAATCTGGACGAAGCAGGTTACTGGTTTGAAAAAAACCATTTTATGCTGAATAGAAATTTTGCCATATCCGAAACGGGGTTGTTGTTCCATTTCAACGCTTATGAAATTGCGCCCTACAGTTACGGTGGCACTGAATTAATGATACCCTTTTCTGAGTTGAGCGCTTTGCTCCGACCGGAATTGCAGTGGAGGGTTTTGATTCAGCCACGTTAACCGGCAAAAAGCAGAATCTGCTTTCGACAGATTGCCTCTAACACTAAATTGAATGTAAAAAGTGACCATAAAAGCGAGTGACTATCCCATGACAATCAAATTAAAAGAAATAGAAGATAGAGTAAAGTTATTGTCAATTCCCGAAAAAGCTCTCCTGGCTGAGCGTTTAATAGAATCTCTGGATTCTGATGAGGAATCAGGAAATGAATTGCTATGGTCAGAAGAAGCTGAGAAGCGATATCAGGCATATCTAAAGGGTAGCCAAATTGCACTTGCCGCTGATAATGTAATTATGGATGCCCGTAAGCATTTGAAATGAAATCCATACGATTTCTTTCCATTGCTTCACAAGAATTGATCGATGCAGCCACTTACTACGATGAGCAAGCACAGGGGTTAGGTGAGAAATTCCTGAACAGGGTCCAATCCGCTGTTGCTCAGCTCGAAGTTCAGCCCGAGGTATGGCCACTTATCAATTCAAATATCCACCGCATGCTTATCCGACAATTTCCATTTGCGCTACTGTATCGAATTGAGGAAAATGAAGTCATTGTTTTAGCTGTTATGCACCTAAAACGGGAACCCAAGTATTGGGTTAATCGGTGTCAGTAGACCCGGCACCCCGGTGTTGCATCCTCCGCAATTCCCAGCAGAGTGACTCCTTTTCCCGGCACATCCACCCCCAAGACCAGCACTTCCGACATAAAATCCGCGATCTGTTTCGGGGGAAAATTCACAACAGCGATCACCCTGCGATTGATCAAATCTTCTGGGGAATAGATGGTCGTGATTTGTGCGCTGGATTGTTTGATGCCCAAGTCAGAACCGAAATCAATCCAAAGTTTGTAGGCCGGTTTTCTGGCGTTCGGGAATGGTTCGACATTTTGGATTTGGCCAACACGCATGTCAACTTTGTCGAAATCGTTGTAAGTAATCGCGCGGGACATCGTGATGCTCATATTGGTAAAATTTCCATTTCGGAAACCAAGTTGGCTACGCGAAACTTGGTTTCAAGTGATTAGTACTTGTGTTCCAGAAACGCCACCGCCCGCTGGTCAGACCAGTATTCGCCCGATTGATTATTTGACATAAAACCCACATGACCACCCGCTTTCGGATTTTCAAAATGAAAATATTGACTGGCTTTCGCGGCTTCCACCGGGAAACAGGATTGGGTTAAAAAAGGATCATTCCGAGCGCTTACCAGCAGTGTGGGAATTTTGATTTTTGCCAAACCGGGTTTGGAACTGCATTGCGCCCAATAGTCTGCTGCGTCTTTAAAACCATGGATCGGCGCTGTATAGCGATCATCAAAATCTTTGAAATTTTTCACACTTTCCACATAATGGTCATCGTTCAACGCATCCGGGAAAAGTGGCATCTTGGCGCGAATTTTTCCGTGGAGACTGCGCAAAAACCGCATCATGTAAATTTTATTGTACCACTGCCCAATTTTCAATGAACTGGCTGCCAGATCAACCGGGGCAGAAAAAACGACTGAAGCAGATATTTCGGACGGCACCGCTTCACCGAGATCACCCAGGTATTTTAGGGTCATATTCCCACCCAGACTGTAACCGATCAGGGCGATTTCATCGTAATGTCCTACGCGGCGAATGTGCTGAATGACCGTGTCCAGATCATACGTAGCGCCGGAGTGATAGAATTTTAGCGTGCGATTGGTTGCACCGCTGCAACCCCGAAAATTCCAGGCACAGGCATCCCAACCACCAAAATTCAACGACTTTACCTGACCCAGGATATAATGGCGATTCGAATCGCCTTCGAGTCCGTGCGACAGGATCGCTACTTTCCGGCTACCCACGCGTGACCAATCCAAATCCAGAAAATCACCATCTGGCGTGTCAATTTGCTCGCGTTCGTATCGAACGCCGGTGACCTTTCTGAATAGTGTCGGGTAAATGGACTGAAAGTGTCCGTTTGACCGGAAAAGTGGTGTGTGATATGTCGAATACTCGATGAATGGCATTGAAGAAAATCTCAGGAATATTTGGGGATCATGCGGTGATACTGCTTCGGATTGTCCGGGTCTGCCGTGAAGCCCATACGCTCGGCATAGCTCCGGACGGATCGGGATCTCGGTGTCAGCAGGAATACGCTGGCGTGGTATTGCTCAAAGTAGGTGTTATCCGAATGGAACATAAAATGGGCATTTTTCAAATCACGGTATGATGGAATGACATAATCCAGATCAATATGAATCTCGCCGTTATCATGGGGATGAAAGACGAACAGACCGACAGGAATCATATTCCGGAGAATGAAAACAGCCTCACTGGTCTCCAGATTTTCCGGCGTGAACTCCGGGAAAAATCGTTTGATTTCACGCTTGTGAAAGGTGATGAATTTCTGCATGAACCGGGAATTGTGGACATCCACCGGCAGGAGCGAAAAATAGTCTTTGTTCCGGGCTAACTGTCGGAGATAGTAGAGATTCACCAATGTGATAAAGGCATTTACGACTGCAACCGGCACTAATCCGAGAAACAAACCGTAGATCATGAACAATATGGAGCCGGCGAGATTGATCCAGCGCAGCCGCCAGATATTGCTCATGGTGAGGGAGATAGCGACGAGGACGGACCCTGTGTAACCAATATATTCGATCATCATATTTCCTTTCGAGGGGTCGAGGATAACATTTGACCGACCCGAATGGAATCAATTTTAGTACTCAAGCCTGGTTTCAGCACAGCCAATCTGGTTTCTTTGGTTAAAAAACCCACCTCCGGCGACTGCCGGGCCACCCCTCCGGCGGAGGGGATTTATTGTATACCCTGGTTTCCGACTAACGAAATGGACTGAAATGAAAACCAATTTGGTTGTGCGAAAATTGGTTTTGAGTCTCGGACTCGTGCTCGATTTCCCTATCTACTCACTACTGACTACTGACTACTTATCCACCCGTGTCAATCCATCCTCTATCAAATTTTACAAAAATGCGATCGTCTGCGATTCGGCATCCATTCGAACCTGTGCCCCCAGCGGCAGCGCCATTTTTCGTCGTCCATGACCGTAGGCGACATTCGCGAAAATGGGATAATGACGCTTTCCCACCACATCCCGGACAATCTCTTCCATGGAAAAATCGTCAGGCTCGGCATTTTCCCAGCAATCAATGAATTGACCCAGTATGAGCCCGTTGATCTGGTCAAATATTCCAGCCAGTCGGAATTGTGTCAGCATCCGATC
>MNWS01000101.1 GCA_001872685.1 Fidelibacterota bacterium CG1_02_48_14 | reverse complement strand
AAAAGTACCCAACCCGATTTTACACCGGTTTTACAACTGATGTAGAAAAACGCTTAGAAGCCCATAACAATGGACAAAGCACTCACACCAGTAAGTTCAAACCTTGGCGTTTGAAAACTTATCTCGCATTCTCGGATAAAGAACAAGCCTTGAAGTTTGAGCGCTATTCGAAAACCCCATCCGGCCGCGCCTTCGCTAAAAAACGACTCTGACAAGTTCGTCGGTGTCTCACAGTCATGAACATCCTGTCATGTCACTAAAAGTAAAAATTGGTGCCACGAGTAGTTCGTGATGACACCCACCAATATCTGTTTCCATTTTTCCTTCAGACTGATATACTTGCGCGTCATGTCAATATAATACCGGGGGTCTTTCCGCGTGAGATTTGATAAGCCAATTCAACGAGTTACAATTTTTTGGATGCTGGTGGTCAGCCTTCTCATGGTCTCCAATCTGTTGGGCATGTCGGACAAATTGACATTTTTCCCCCGGCAGGTCTGGTTCAAACCGTTGTTGTTCGACCCCGCCGCTGCTCAGTCCAGCGCCAGTTTGTTGCGTTTTCAGTTTAAGAACAACGATACTCCCAAGGTCTATAGTCCGGTGAATCTGGGATTTCAGAAAATGGTACTCCACCTGCAGACTGGTCCAGAAAAGGGATGGGAAGCGGGGATCGAATTCGGTATTCACAGTCAGTTCAGTATTGTCTCCACACCTACAGCACCCATGGGTGGACTCGATAATACTGATTATATCATTGCCGGGGTGGTGCATTACAAACACGGTCACATGGTGGAGCGCTTCAGTCTGTTTCACCAGTCATCACATCTCGGCGACGACTATTTGATTCGGAATAACATCGTTGACCCGAACAATCGCACACAGAATTATGAGCAGATCGGCTATTTACGATCAATCCAACTTGCTCGAACTCGGTGGTATTATGGGGTTGGATTGAATATCAGTCCCAACACCGTAAGAAAACGCAGGTTGCTCCAGAGTGGGGTGGAATATGAAAAGCCACTGCGTGACAGTGACGCGATCCAATTTGTCTATGGCGCTGACCTGAAATTCTATGAACAAAATGACTATCGTCCCAATGTGAAATTTGGCACCGGGATTCGCTTTACCAGGGATTCTCTATCAGGTTTGACCTTTTTAATGGAATATTACAACGGTCACTTGCCTTATAGTACGCTGGAGTATCAAATGGTGAGCTGGGTTGGAATTGGTGTGTATTTGCAGCCTCAATTTTGAAAATGAACACAAGGAAAATTTGGATATGGAACCCTTTGAAGAAATCCGTAAAGTGCGCGGCTCAGATGTTGATTTTCGCAACCAACTAAAACTGAACGCTCTGTTCAATTACATGTCAGATGCCGCTTGGGTACACGCGGAAAAACTCTACCTGGGTTATACGGATCTCCTCAAAGCTGGATATTTTTGGGTGCTTGCCTGGGCAAGGGTGGAGATGGATGATTACCCAAAATTTGGTGATTCCGTCAAAATCCGAACCTGGCCGCAAATGCTGCATAAACGCTTCGTGATTCGTGATTTTGCTTTTTCTGATGCGAACACAGGCAAAGTTCTGGGGCGCGGTCGGACCGCCTGGCTACTCGTGGATGTGCAGACCAAACGATCGGTGGACCCGAATCAAACCGGTCTGGCTTTTGAGTTTGGTGAACACCAACCGGTGATGGAGAAATTTCCGACACGAATTCCGGTTCGGGAGAACATCGAATACATCTTCACCAAATCCATTAAATACAGCGACCTTGATGTAAACCAGCATGTGAACACTGCGCGTTATGTTGAATTTTTACAAGACGCCTACTCACTTCACGATTTCAAACATCATCAGCCCAAAAGTTTGGAACTGTCCTATTTGGCGGAATGCCTGTTCGATCAGGACATTTCAGTTAACCGGTTGACTATTTCAACCAATCCGGACCTGGATTATCTCGAAATTCGGGGAAATGCTCATTCAAAACTGATCTTGCAAGGGCTGATTACCTGGTGAAAATGGCTCCTGTCCTCATTCCGTGAACCTCCAGTTTCCTCAAAATTTTCTGTAAAATTATTTCGTTAATCAGTCTGAAGTCTATTTAAAAACAAGGTTTGTAAATTGGAATTTATGTACATTCATTCCGGATGATAAGAGCATGTTTCGGCAAGGCTTATCATCCAGCCAGCCAACCGGAAGAAGTGTTGGTATTTTATTAAATTAGAGGTAACCAGTAGTATCATGAAAAAGACTATCATCGGAGGATTTATCCTCATATCAAGTTTGGTGTTTTTCCAATGTGCCAGTCGTCAGCCGGAAATCGCGCAGGTTGATCCGGAATTGGCGAAATTACGACAAGAGGTAGCAACCTTGAAGGACCAGGCGGGTGTAGAAAAGCGTCGCGCCGAAGAATTATCAGGAAAATTACACACTGCATTCGCCCAACTGGAATCAGAGAAAAAAATACGGATTGAAGGCAATCGCATTATTGTCGCCAACTCAATCCTGTTCAATTCCGGGAGTGCAATGATTGGCGACGATGGCAAGACGATTCTCGACCAGATTTGGGGCGTATTGGCCAAATACCCGGAACGCGAAATTTTAATCGAGGGTCATACTGACAATGTGCCTATTGCTGATAAATTTCAGGGGAAGTATAAATCCAATTGGGAGCTCTCGCTGAGTCGTTCCATGGCTGTTTTGTACTATGCTACCAGCAAACCGACCGCAATACCAAATCGGCTGGG
This sequence comes from Fidelibacterota bacterium CG1_02_48_14, assembly GCA_001872685.1. GTDB lineage: Bacteria > Fidelibacterota > UBA8477 > UBA8477 > UBA8477 > UBA8477. The sequence continues at coordinate 942 of MNWS01000101.1, read as the reverse complement.
AGTTGTTGGATATGGCGAACAGCGCCCCATCGCTGACAATGCCACGGAAGAGGGGAAAAGACAGAATCGCCGGGTTGAAATTGTCGTGGGGAATGTGCTGAAATCTAAATAAACAGATTTTATTGCGATATAAAGTGAGCCGGACAGCTCGGAGAATTAAACCGAGGTGTCCGGCTCCTGTTTTTGGGCGTGTAAGAGTCTGGTTTGATCTACTCGCTAGCTCAGATTATTTCAAATAAACAAGTTTTTGACTTACAGAGCCTCGGGGTGTTTGCAGATATATAAAATACACACCCGCCGGAAGTTGTCCGGCATTCCAGTGGAGTGTGTGTCGTCCGGCGTTCGCATTCCCTGAATAGACCTGATCCGCCAAGCGTCCCTTCATATCGTACACTGAAATTTCTAACCAGGTGCTACTCTCCAGTGTGTAAACGACGGTCGTCGTGCTGTTAAATGGATTGGGGTAAACACTCCGGAGGTTGAAGAGCTCAGCGGGTTTTACTGGTTCAGGATCCAGTCCCACATAATCATAAAGCGTTAATTGCACTTGGACTGTATCTTCCGGATAAACCTGTACGGTTGCCCACCAATCCACAGTAGAATCGTTCACCACATACCACAGCGATACGTGTTGGGCAATTTTTTCAACCCGGAAAAAACCATTTTCATCCGTGGTGACAAATTCGGGTACCTCGTCAAAATTGCCAGTTTCGGAGTTGGGAACGAGGTTGATGAAATGCGCCACCTGGACGCCTGATTGTGGCGTTCCAGCGCTATCAGAGACTGTCCCTTCAATATATCCCCTTGCGCCGCTGGTGTCATTCCATTCTCCCAGCGTCGGCGTGTTGTCCAGGTACCAGGTCCACATTTGGAATGGATTGTCGTACTCCAAAAGACACAGGGACTGCGCCTGATTGGGTGCTGCCACCACACTTTGGTACA
>MNWS01000180.1 GCA_001872685.1 Fidelibacterota bacterium CG1_02_48_14 | reverse complement strand
TGCGGTTGATTATATCCGTTATTTTGGAATCGAGAAGCCCAAAATCGGGATGCTGGCGTTGGTGGAACAGGTCAATGCGAAATGTCCTGAAACCGTACCCACTTACCCGCTCACCCACTTACTCATTAGCCACAGATGACGCAGATTTCCGTTTTGAGCATTGAAATTTGAGCTTTGAGATTTGTTTGAGATTTGATGCTTTTGATTTGTTGATTCATTTACCCGCTCACCCGCTCACCCGCTTACCCGCTCACCTACAAATCCGCCACCAATCCCAATGCAATGGACCGTAACTTGGTTTCGGCATCATCCGAGCGGGAAAGCAGAATGATGGGCACTTTGGCTCCCACAATTACGCCGCCAACTTTACATCCACCCAGCCCCCCCAGCCCTTTGACCAGATGGTTCGCTGCCGTGGTATTGGGCATGATCATGATGTCCACATCGCCGGCGATCCGGGACGGTAAATGCTTGTGTCGCGCGGCTTCAGCGGAAATCGCCACATCCAACGCGATGGGTCCTTCGATCATGCATTCGTGCTGCAAAAGTTTCGCAATTTTGTCCGCCATGACGGTTTCAGGAATTTTCGCATTGACCTGTTCCACCAACGCCAGCATCCCGATTTTGGGCTTCTCGATTCCAAAATAACGGATATAATCAACCGCATTACGAATGACGGTGATAAAGGTAGCGTCGTCAAAACTGAGATTAATTCCACCATCACTGACAAAAAGCAGTTTGTGGTATTGGGGTGATTCGATCACAGCCACATGGCTCAGCAGGTCGCCTTTTCGTAACCCCCGTTCACGATCCAGAACGGCTTTCAAGAGCGCGCTACTGGAGATGGCACCTTTCATCAGCAGATCAGCCTGTCCGTCACGGACCAATTTCACGGCGGCTTCGGCGGGTCGCTCTGAGTGAATGACCTCAAACTGACTCTCAATATCATGGTCTCGCAGCATTTCATCAATCTTGTCAGAATTCCCCACCAGGATAAATGAGGCCAGTCCCTGGTGTTGAGCCTGATCGGCGGCATGCAATAAAACTTCGTCTTCCGCTGCTGCCAAGGCGATACACCGTTTGGGTTTATCGCTCAAACTGGCAATTAATTGATCGAATGAGGTAATCACAATCACCCTCTACTTGTCATGTTTATTCGTTCAAATTCCAATTCCAATTCCAGGTGAATCGTCATCTTAAGTGCAACCAACTATGAAGAATATTTATCCCGAAATCCGGCTGGTTTTCCATCACTGATAATGGCAAAGGGAATGAAATCAGGTTCTTTGTTCAATTGCCATCCGGCAGCACTCATTAAAATTGCCCCCAGGAAAAACCAGCCCCAAGTCCCGGGATCGTCCGTCCGGATCAGGCCATATGAATCAATACTCACCCCCAGCCAGACCAGTGAAACCAGATTGTTGAGTGCATGCATCAGGATGGGTGCGAGCAGATTACCCGTTTTTCCCATGATCCAGCCAAAGGTCAGCGCCAGGAGTAAAAGTTCGATGGCAGCGGGCGGATACAGCAGATATTGGACATGAAAAATGGTGAAAAAAACTGCCGGTCCAACCAAGGCAGGTAATAAAACCTGATAATGTCCGGCCATGGCCTGCTGAAGAAGACCCCGAAAGATCAACTCCTCAATGATCGGCGCTACGATGACCCCGGCGATGATTAGAAGAATCAATTCAAGATTTGAATGCCAGAGCAGACCCTCTTCCATGCTTTGCAGCCATTCGGGAATCGTAAAAAACTGGTCCAGGATTGCGCTCACACCATCCAAAATCAGCAAGGCTCCAACACCGAAAATGATGACAGTTAACCATTTGGATCGCGATAATGGTCGCCAGGGAATGAAGGTCTTGAGTCGCTGTTGTCTGAGGCGAAGCGCAAAAAACAAGGGGAGCAACATCGCCGCTTCGCCCAGAATCAGACCCATATTTTCAGCGGCTTGAGAAGATGTTAGACGGGAAATTACCATGTGTAAAATACCCGACGCGAAAAACCCGGCAAACAGACAGGAGATTGTCAGCAGAATCGCTTCATTTTTAGCCAGAATCGATAATTTCATAGGAGCGAAAATAGCCCGGACACGCTCGGATCGGAAACGGGAAAAATATGAATTTCCACGATTACACTTAGATTATAAAAACAAGGCAAGCAGGAGCCACGAATCCTCGCTCAGAACAACCGAATCGCCGTCACACAATTACTTCTGCAGCAATATTCACTTGATGAAGCTCAGATTAACAATTCCGCAAAAAATGCTGTTGGGCGCAATTATCGGGTATTAATCAGGGGGCGATACCTTGGCACAGTGAGTGAATCCAGCCACTTCATATGATTCCAGCTTTCGTGCTCGAATTCGCCGTTTTTTAAAAAATAGACCGCTTCCGCTGCGACTTTTGCACTGTACTTAATCGTAAAATGGTTCCGGGGGACGACTAAAAAATCGCTCATGCCTGTTACTTTCGCATCAGCCACACTCACCAGGCCGTCGTCCGGACCGGGAAGCACCTTCGAGAAAGGCGGTCCAATGGAATGGTCACCCATAATAATGCCCACCGGGTAGGTCACCGGTGGTAACGACATGGGAACGCTCAGTGAATCGGTTCCCAATTCCTCACCGGGTGGTCCCATTAATTTTTCAAAAATCCACCAGTCTCCCATTTTATCAACCAACTGGCTACCTTTGTTCGGTGGCGAAAGCATCACCACGCGCCCCAAGTTAGGAACGCTGTTGTTTGCCAGATAATACCTGACGACGATGCCACCCATTGAATGGGTAATGAAATTGAGCTTACGAGTCGTATCGGGACAATAGAGAGCGATTGAATCCGCCAAACCAGCCGCGACCTGGTCAATGGGAATCGTGCGGCCGGGATAATTGATGTTGATGACTTCGTACCCATGCTTGCGCACGTGATACCCTATGACCACCATCGATTTTTCGGTCCGAGCCAGCCCGTGCAGCAAAATCAAATAGTCTGGTTTTGGGGTAGCTGAGATGAAATCTGGCAACAACATCACCAGCACGAAGAAAAAAGTGTGAATGGATCGTTTGAATGGCATTGAAAACTTTCTCGGGTGCATAGTTCTAATCGTAATTCGAGTTAATCAGATTGCCGGCCATCGGACAATTTCAATGATGGTTCGACCCATAAGTTCAGTTCGAGTTGTCTGTCTAAATGGTTGTTAAACCAACTTTTGAATTTTGCTTTTGCCAGTAATTGCGATAAACAAAATTGGGTTTTTCGGCAATGTCCACAGCCTGAACCATCCCGGTCCAATCCGCCAGTAATCCATCGGCCTGCTGGAAAGCCTGTTGACAAAATTCACCACGACTTGCTTGCATGATGTGTTTCGTCTGCTCCAGCCAGGATTGCTCTACGGCGTCGCGTTCGTCCCGGTAAGTCTGAATTCGAGTCGAATAATCACTCAGTACAGCCCGATGCAGCTTTTCATGACGCCACCACAATGCCGTGGAATCACTGCTTCCAGCCGGGGTGTCACCCAGGTCGGGCAGGACATTTCCATCAAACCAAATGGGTTTGAAAATACCTGTGCATGGCGCGCTGGTACCTGTTGCCCAGAATGTCTGCAATGTGGGGTTTAGATGTGCCACCAGGGAGGCAGTTGATTGAGCCGCGTGTCGCGACAAACCGTTTGCGGAATGGGCGCACACATGATGCATGAGAAAATGTCGGTCGGGACGATACGGTGTTATGCCACCGTGGTCTCGTAAAATGGCAAATGCGTCAGAGACGGTGGATTTTTCATCCATTTGACCGGCTAACTGAGACGAACGCTGCCGGCGGGTTTTGCAGGCTGAAAAGGTGGTAAAAAACCAATCCGAATAAGCATTGGCGAAGTTGAATACGTCCCCTTTTTTCAGCCAGCCATTTTTTCTGGCGGTGGAGATAATGGCCGGATGCGCATCATCGTAAGCTTCACCGATTGTCAGTCCATTGCTGATGGAATAATACCGGGCAACCCGTTTGGCAGCCCAGATTGGACCGGCAGTTTCCAACACCC
>MNWS01000213.1 GCA_001872685.1 Fidelibacterota bacterium CG1_02_48_14 | reverse complement strand
AAATTTTAAAAAATATCTCGCCGTCCGTTGTTACTGCATTTTCTTGAGATGGTGCCGGGTAACGAACACCCGGATCAGTTTACTCAGGCAACTAATTGCAGTAAGAACAAGTATCTGGATGGCATACCCGTTGCAACTGACCGGCGCCAGGGAGGACAAGAATGTTTCAACTTATCTGCTTCGAATTCGTTAAGTTAATCAAAAAGGTTCTATAATGGAATGCTACCATCTGCCGCATCAAACGATTCCAATTCTGATTGATCATTTGATGACATTAGCCACTGTCATTGCACCACATGCCAAAGGTGAAAAGTCATTTACCTACGCACCGGTAGCGCATTCCCGGGATGTCGTGCTGGAATACAACCGGACGTTGTTGTCATTAAAAAAGTTCTTCCTGCCACCTGTCGAGCAGCTCCTGAGCTATTCCATCCGAAATCAAACGGTGAGTGAAACCATTGCTGAGGCTGTGGAGCGGATTTTTTTCGCCGTGCATAGCTATGAAATGCAGGCCATTCTGCGACTGGATCACAACATGCTGGAGGGTCATCCCGAAAAGAACTACATCACCCGTCGAACCGGCGCCCGGTTTATTGGCATCTCTTTCGAACCCGATGAATTCCATTTCTCCCGCAGTGTGGGAATCCGTGTTGAGGAGATGGGTGGATTTGACCTGTTTTTAAACAAAGTTGGTGAGGATTACCATCTGTTCGTCATCACGGACGCAGGTGAAAAAATGTTGACCGGATTCCAGGAACTTGCGCCGGTGAAGTCCGCCGGCATGTTCGAACGACATTTCAAAAACAAAATCAAGTACCATTACAATCGCCTGCCTGAAGTCCTTGATCATGTTTACCAGTCCGAAGTTTGGCAAAAAGTCGCCGGGCGGTGTGTGGGTTGCGGAGCTTGTAATCTGACCTGCCCGACCTGTTATTGCTTTGATGTGATGGACACGCTGGACCTGTCGGTCCAATCAGGAGAACGCAGCCGACGCTGGGATGGTTGCCTGCTCACGCCCTTTGCGGAGGTGGCTGGCGGTGAAAATTTTAGAGATAAATTTAGCCAACGGTTACGCCACCGGATTTACAGGAAATTCAAATATATCACAGACAGTGAGAGTACACCCTGGTGTACCGGCTGTGGTCGCTGCACCGCTTATTGTCCGGCAGGGATCTCCATCACCGAAATTATTAATGACCTGATCATTGACTTTCAGCAACAGCAATATGCGAAAACGAATGTCAAAACAACCATGACGGAGTCGGGCATATGAGGCAGTTACATGAATTTTCCACCCCGATTGACGCCGGGTTATACCTGCCGACCCAATGCAAGATCACTCAGGTTCGGCAACTCACCCCATTGGAAAAATGGTTTGAAATTGAAATGCCCAATGGCGCAGAACTTGGACATACACCCGGCCAGTTTGTAGAGGTATCACTATTAGGCGTTGGGGAAGCGCCGATTTCCGTCTCCTCCTCACCTACCCAAAAAAAAGGACGCTTCGAGATTTGTGTCCGGAATGTTGGGATGCTGACCTCTGTCATTCAAAAATATCAAGTCGGCGACGCGATTGGTATTCGTGGACCCTACGGACACGGGTACGATCTGGATGATTTTCGTGGTAAAGATGTTCTGATTGTCGCCGGTGGTATTGGCATTATCCCGCTGCGCTCCCTGATTAATTATATCCTGGATTGCCGTTCTGAATTTGGAAAACTGACCATCCTGTACGGTGCGAAATCTCCGGCTGATCTACTCTTTAAGGATGAACATTCACGCTGGCGGGACGGGAAAAACCTGGATTTCCGTTGCACGGTTGATCATGGAGACTCAACCTGGGAGGGCAACACCGGTGTGATCACAACATTGATTCCCGATCTGGAATTGGAGTTAAAAAATACGGCCGTTGCCATCACCGGTCCGCCGATCATGTACAAGTTTGTGGTCATGGCATTGAAATCGAAGCACCTCCCGGACCAGCAAATTTTCCTGTCCCTGGAGCGGCGCATGAAATGCGGTGTTGGCAAATGCGGGCATTGTCAAATCAATGGAAAATACTGCTGCCAGGACGGACCGGTTTTCTGCCTCACCGAGATAAGGAAACTGGAGGAGGCGCTGTAAATGAAACCCAAAGTCGCATTTTTTGATTTTACCGGCTGCGAGGGCTGTCAACTCAACAAGCTCAATTTTGAGAACGAACTGCTGGATATTCTGGCTCATGTGGACATTGTTGAATTTCGTGAGGTCATGGATGAAAGGGCAGATTCCTACGATATTGCTTTTGTGGAAGGAGGCATCTCCTCCCCCGCCTGTGTGGAACGGATTCATGATATTCGTCGCCGGAGTAAAATTTTGGTCGCAATGGGCGCTTGCGCTGTGAATGGCGGCATCAACGCCCTAAAGAATCGTCAGCCCATCGACGCTGTACGGGAAGCGGTTTATGGCGAAGACAAATATCTGTTCGCCACCTTACCGGCGATGCCAATTTCCGCCGTCGTTAAAGTTGATCTGGAGGTTCGTGGTTGCCCCATGAGTCAACCCGATTTCCTCAAGCTCTTCAAAGCCCTGGTATTTGGCAAACAACCCCCAAAATACGATTACGCGGTTTGTGTCGAGTGCAAATTGAACGAAAATGAATGTCTGTTCAACACCGGGCAAGTCTGTCTCGGACCTATTTCGCGAGGTGGTTGTGAAGCAATCTGTCCGGGTTTCGGCCAATTCTGCACCGGTTGTCGGGGTTTTGTTGAAGACATGAATGAAGCTGCCATGTTAAAAATTCTCACCGATCATGGTGTCTCCCGTGATGAAGCCCGGAAACAAATGACACTTTTCAATGCTACCGAGGTTTCTGTATGAAAAAAAACCTGAATATCAATGTACACCATCTTACACGCGTGGAAGGTCACGGGAATATTGTTGTCAACATGCGGGATGGTGTGCTTGAGACGGCCCACCTGAACATCGTTGAACCACCGCGCTTTTTTGAGGCCATGCTAAAGGGTCGGAAATTCACCGAAGCTGCCATTATCACCAGTCGTATTTGCGGAATCTGTAGCCTGGGTCATCAGATCACCTCTTTGAAGGCAACGGAAGCGGCCCTGGGACTTGAAGTTTCAGAACAGACCGTTTTATTGCGGAAACTGCTGATCATGGGCGCGACGATTCAATCGAATGTTCTGCATGCCTATTTCCTGGCGGCACCGGATTTTTTAAACGCGACAAGTGTTTTTCCGCTCATTGCCACACACAAGGATGTTGTGGTTCGTGCGCTCCGAATGAAACGACTGGCCAATGAAATTGGTGAACTCATCGCCGGACGGGCGGTGCACCCCATTACACCGGTTCCCGGCGGATTTACGCAAATTCCTTCCTCCCTTGAACTTTCAGCTCTAAGAGAGAAACTGATCAATGAGGGGTTACCCGATGCCATCGCGACGGTTGAAACCATGCAATCGCTGGCCAGCTCTATTCCACAATTCCACCGCCCCACCGAGTACATTT
>MNWS01000171.1:1531-3630 GCA_001872685.1 Fidelibacterota bacterium CG1_02_48_14 | reverse complement strand
TAGGACCGACGCACGGCGTCCAGCCGAGCGCAAATGTGCCTCCGATGAAGAGCGAACTTGATGGCTTGCCGAGCGTGAGCCACTTTGGAATCGGGATTCGTTTATCAGTTTGGAAAAATGGGAGCTTGAAAAAGCCAAGCATAAAAAGACCGAAGAGAATGACAAGAACGCCGCCAACGCGCGCAAGCCAGATGCGATACGGTGCAAGCGCGGTTCCGGCAAATCCAGCCAGTACCCCAAACACTATGAAAATAAGTGAGAACCCTACGATAAACGCAAGGCCGTTCAAGAAAATTTTACGGCGAGCGGCTCTCGCAGTCACCGGATTCTTGAGAGCATCTTGGTCAACACCACTGATGAAGCCGAGGTAGGCAGGAACAAGTGGCAACGTGCATGGTGCAAGAAAAGTAAGAAGTCCTGCAAAAAATGACGCCGCTATAAATCCAATGCTTATTTCAATCATAACGAGTTTTCCTTATTTATAATTTTGTTTGCGTGCTCTCGCATTTCATCTAATTCCATCGGTCCACGCTTATGCATAACAATTTCACCGGCACTATTTACGAAAATCGTTTCTGGCATTGAGAACCCACCGATTGATTTGTAAAAGGAATCAGACGAGTCGAGGAGAAAGAGCATATCATTTGTAATACCCAGCTCGTCGGTAAAGCCCTTGGCTTTCGCAAGTGGTTCCTGCCGGTCAATGGCGATAACTGTGACCCTGTCCCCAAATTCTTGCTGAAGCGTCGCAAAATCAGCAAGCTCTTTGCGGCAGAACGGGCACCATACCGCCCAGCTGTTTATCACAAGCGGTTTACCTCGAAACTCTTCTAGTGATACAGCCTCACCCTCGTAATCAATAAGGGTAACGTGAGCAAATCTGTCAAAATCGCTCTTGCTCGTAAGGGACTTGTTGTCACCGCTGTTAAAGCTAAAGAAAACTATACTGGCGGCTATCGCGACGATGATGAAAATTAAAGTTGTTTTTGTTTTCATATACCAATTTAAAAAGCTAATTATTCCGCGCTTGTTCAATTACAGCAGATACTTGCTCGTACGGTAATGCGCCACTAAACGGTATGAGTTGTCCCGTTGGAGTTATCACGACAACATACGGTGTCCCTCGGCCACCGACGCTCGTCGCTTCATCTAAATCCGTCTGAATATCCGCAACAACGCCTTTGTCATTCACACAGCCTGCAAACGCTCCAGAATCAATGCCAAACGATAGAGCCATTTCCCGATACCAGGCATCACCCAATTTTCGTTGATTGACAAAAGCCTCATCAGTAAATGTCCAGAAATTATCATTAGTACCAAGTCGCGCTATACACTCGGACGCGACCGCCGCAGAAAGCGCTCGCGAGTGGATGGTCGAAAGCGGAAAGTGACGAAATACCCACTTTACGTCCTCATTTTCCTCAACAATGCGTTTAAGTGTGGGGTGGATTCGAGCACAAAACGGGCATTCCAAGTCGCTGAATTCCACAATGGTGATAGGCGCATCAGGATTCCCTTGTACATGATCGGTTTCGTCCGGCATTCTAAACTCGCCTGCCTGCGCAGGCTGGCCACTTGGCTGACCGCCCTTGGTGTCTCTCGTAGGATTTGAAGCAACATTTTCACCGCTGCCCGTCCAGAAAACAGCTCCGGCAATTAAGAGTCCCGCGACAACAATTGCGATTGGTACTCCGTATCCGTTTTGCGTTTGCGTGTTTGTTTTCATAAGGATATTTTTGTTAAAAGCCACTGTGGCCTGTTTGAATACCACGCACTTTCTCCGGTCCACGATTGTCATACCTTTTAATAAAATCTTTAATACGCCCCTCATCTATGACTCCGTTTTCAATGTCAAATGTATCAACTCTGCCCCAAGCAACAAGTGATATATCTCCCTCATTTTCAAAGCGAGGAGATACGACGACATACCGTCCGGCAAAAGATTCAAGGATTTCTTTTGCTTCGCCACTTATATCAGAACGATACGCAATCCAAATGTCTCCGTGTTCAAGATTGTGTATCACTCGTTCGTCAGGTAATGATTCTTCGTAAAATCCTCCACGAGCCGGTGAGGCGTAGTGCCAACCGGAAGACGGCGG
>MNWS01000171.1:1189-1501 GCA_001872685.1 Fidelibacterota bacterium CG1_02_48_14 | reverse complement strand
ATCAGCGATGTGATCACGCCCTTGTATTTCATAGCTAGTGCTAAAATCTTCTCCGTCAGGGCCTGCTGTTTGAGCAAGAAGGAAAATACCATATCCGATAACCACAAGAGCGAGAATCCAAAGGCCATATCGTACAAGCGATTTATGTGCTTTCGCAAGGGTATCCTGTCGCCGTTCTTTTTCGCGAGTCTGTTCTCGTTCCCGCTTCTTAAATTCGTAGTTATTTTTTGTTTCTTCCATAATTATTTGAATAATTCCGTCTCCGGCTAAAGCAATTCATTACTCGCCCAACCGAGCTATTTAAATAGCTCG
>MNWS01000171.1:0-1151 GCA_001872685.1 Fidelibacterota bacterium CG1_02_48_14 | reverse complement strand
CGGGATTGAGGCGAGTAGCTCTCCATCGGCTGTGAAGCGAATCTCGCCCAAATCAGTTTTTGTGACAGCGATACTTTTTCCTACAAAGGTATCAGTCGTGTTGCCGATATTCAGCACATCATCGTGATATGCCTTGTACTGCCCGTTAATTTCTACGCCATGCACAAGTGCTTTCGGGTGGAGCCGTGTGTCGCTGAACGTCGCGCCGAACGATACCGATTCACTTGTGTAGTAATCTCCATAGGGATCGCGCCTGTAGTCCCGGGCAGTCCCAGTATCTTGTGAGAGTACTTTTGTATCAGGATGAGCCGATTTCCAGTCATTCCAACGAATGACATCCGATCGTACTATAGAGAGCTTCTTTCCCGTGTGTACACCTAAGACCGACTCACCCAAAACCTGCGACCACAGTGATTCATTGGCTTCGTTTCCTCCACGGTTGTACATCAATAGATTTGATTGCCACAACCTACCCGATACGCCAAACTCTTGTACTTTGCCGTCAACTTTTCGTTCAAAAACAATTCCAGTAGCACACAGCGGGCAATATGTAACCAGGACTGCCTCCCCCGAAATCACGTCGTTCACAATTTCATGCCAGACAAGAATGCGGTATGGATAGAATCGGCTTTCTCCGTTTACAATCAGGCCGAGCCCTGGATCAGAATCGTTGAGAAAGGAAGCGTCTGTGGCAGATACGAATTTAGGATTATCAATAGAAGGAATACCGTCTTTGCCGGGACCACCAGATAATATTTCACTAAGCGGAATAGAGTGCTTAACTCCATCTGTAACCAAAATTTCTCTCTGTGTTTGCATAATTTGTTTTATACCTGTAGAAGCATCGGAAGCCGTCTCAACAGAAGATTCTTTGTTTTCATTACCCTGCAATACTGTTTCCCCGCTCGGAATAGGAAATGACGACCTGCTTTGAAAATACCAAAAAGCGCCGACACCGACGAGAATGATAATTAAGATAGTAATTTTAATTTGCGTATTCATCTTCTTTAGTTGCGTATTTTATGATATCTAAGTTGCAACTTTTATTTTTCTTGCACCATTATATTTAATTTTTAATCTCCAAAAGCTTTCGCAATTTTGGTTCGTCAAAGCCAGTTACCATCTCACTATCGACAAAAATGACTGGCACA
>MNWS01000091.1 GCA_001872685.1 Fidelibacterota bacterium CG1_02_48_14 | reverse complement strand
TAAAGTAATGGTCGGGGTGAGAGGATTTTCCCGTGGGGATCCATGTGGGGGAACCTCCGACCTTCCCGATCTATCGGGACGCGCTCACCGACTGTTGCGATTAAATTTCAGTTGCTTAAAAAACAGATTTGTAAAGTAATGGTCGGGGTGAGAGGATTTGAACCTCCGACCTCTTCGTCCCGAACGAAGCGCGCTAACCGGGCTGCGCTACACCCCGAGTGCCTTTAAAAAGCGGCTAAGTATAATCCAATTGACTCCCTGAGGCAATCGCATTATTCCCAGTCCATTGGGGTATTGAAGTTGCAGACAAAACCACCGTTGTGTATACTTTCGCCCAATGGAACCGACACGCTAATGCTCAATATCTAGTAGAAAAAACACAGGACAATGGCAGCAAAATATCCCCATCACGAAATAGAACCCAAATGGCAGAAATTTTGGGACGAAAACAAAACTTTTAAGGTTTACAACCATTCCGAAAAACCCAAATATTACATCCTGGATATGTTTCCCTATCCATCTGGTGCCGGATTACATGTTGGCCATCCTGAAGGATATACAGCCACCGACATTCTGGCGAGGTACAAAAGGATGCAGGGATTCAACGTACTCCATCCCATGGGCTGGGACGCATTCGGGCTGCCTGCCGAACAATATGCAATCCAGACTGGCGTGCATCCTTCACTCAAAACCGCCGAGAATATTGCCACGTTCAAACGACAGATTAAGTCGCTTGGGTTTTCCTATGATTGGGATCGGGAAATAAATACAACCGATGAGAAATATTACCGCTGGACCCAATGGATTTTCCTGAAGCTTTTCGAAAAAGGGCTGGCCTACGAGGCGGAAGTCGCTGTCAATTGGTGCGAAGAATTAGGTACTGTCCTGGCGAATGAAGAGGTGATTGATGGAAAATCCGAGCGCGGTGGATTCCCGGTTGTTCGGAAACCCATGCGACAATGGATGCTTAAAATTACCGCTTATGCTGATCGTTTGCTTGATGATCTGGAATTGGTCGATTGGCCGGATTCGATTAAGGAAATGCAGCGGAATTGGATAGGGCGGAGTGAAGGCGCCAGGGTTCGTTTTGCAATTCCTGGAATAGGGGATTCGGTTACTGTTTTTACGACACGCCCGGACACACTTTGGGGAGCGACTTATATGGTGTTGGCTCCGGAACATCCTTTGGTGAGTCGTCTTACCGCGGATGAATATTCTGGGGTGGTTAAAGGGTACCAGGATCGTGCTGGTAGAAAAAGTGAACTTGATCGAACCGATTTGGCGAAGGAAAAATCGGGCGTTTTTACAGGTTCATACGCGGTAAATCCGGTGAACGGGAAAGAAATCCCAATCTGGATTAGCGATTATGTCTTAATGTCGTACGGCACCGGGGCGATCATGGCTGTTCCGGCCCATGATCAGCGTGACTATGAGTTTGCTAAATTATTTGAGCTCCCAATAGTTGAGGTGGTCTCAGGTGGTGATATTAAACAGGCTGCCTTTATAGAGATTGAATCTGGCATAATGATCAATTCAACCACACCTGACGGATCCTTTACAATCAATGGTTTGAAACCATCTATAGCCATCCGGAATACGATTGAATGGCTTGGGTCCAATGGTTTTGGAGAGGCAACTATTCAGTATAAACTCCGGGACTGGTTGTTTTCACGACAGCGCTATTGGGGTGAGCCGATTCCGATATTACATCATGAGGATGGAAGCGTTATTCCGCTGAATGACAGCGACTTACCGCTGACACTGCCAGTTCTTGATCAAATAAAACCATCCGGAACAGGGGAATCTCCATTAGTCAATGCAAGAGAATGGATGCAAGTCGTTGATCTTCAGTCAGGTATGGTATATCGCCGAGAGAGCAATACGATGCCTCAGTGGGCTGGGTCATGCTGGTATTATTTACGATTCCTGGATCCGGAGAATTCGAAACAGGGATGGGATCCTGAAATAGAAAAATATTGGATGCCGGTTGATTTGTACATTGGCGGCGCTGAACATGCGGTATTACATCTGTTGTATGCTCGATTTTGGCACAAGGTACTGTACGATCTGGGATATGTCAGCACCAAAGAACCCTTTAAGCGCCTGATTAATCAGGGACTTATCCTTGGTGAAGATGGTGAAAAAATGTCAAAATCAAGGGGGAATGTCATCAACCCTGATGATGTGGTAAATGTGTATGGTGCAGACACATTGAGGTTGTACGAAATGTTCTTAGGTCCACTTGAGCGATCCAAGCCGTGGAATACTTCAGGTATTGAAGGGATTTATCGTTTTTTAAATAGAGTCTGGCGCAATTTCGTCGATGAAACAGGCCAAATAACGCGATTAAGTGATTCTGAACCAGACCTTGGTCTAATGCGTGAAATTCATGCTGCGATTAAAAAAGTTACCGATGACATGGAGAATATTTCTTTTAATACGGCAATCAGTCAGCTAATGATCTTGAATAACTACTTTAGAAACATGGATTTAATACCAAAATCAGCAATGGAAATATTTGTGCTACTACTAGCACCATTCGCGCCACATCTTGCAGAGGAATTATGGAGCAAACTTGAATATATGCATTCGATTGCATATGAGCCATGGCCAAAATATTCCGAAGAATATCTGGTGAAAAATGATTACGAAATGGCAATTCAGGTCAATGGGAAATTGCGAGACACGATTACTGTGACGAATGATGCATCTAGAGATCAAATTCTGGCGCTGGCGAAATCATCTGAAAAGGTAGCCAAATACGTTTCGGGCAAAGCGATTCTTAAAGAAATATTCATACCCCAAAAACTGATTAACATCGTAGTCAAATCATAGAGGGACAAGTTGAAGCAGGGTGGTGCTTGGCTAAGAGCTATTCTAGCTTACACAATTATGCTACTAGACATAATATATATTAACGCTTAAATGAAATTTACCAGGAATCTTAGCATTAATCATTGCGGGGTCTCTTTCATCACATCATCAAGCCACCCGTGATACCCCTTATCGATAAGATTAATTTCCTGGGCTAATATTTCAGGGATTTCGTATGGATGGATCTCTTTTATCCGTGCCATCAATTCGGATACTCTCGACGTCGTGGTTTTAAATACGACCAGTATTTCGTTCGATCGGGTCAGTTTTCCGTTCCAGTGGTAGTAACTCGTTACATCCGGTATTATCTGAACGCATCCGCAAAGCTTTTCTGATAGCGTAATCCGGGCAATCATTTCACCAACATCCAGACTATCAACGGTTGTTTCTACTTTGAATACATTGTTGTCCATAAAATCTTCCTCCACCAATAATATGGTTTATCAAGACCGAAAGTCACTCATATACAGACCGACCACGTCTCAATTAGATTGTCAGGGAAATAAATTGCGCCCCCATGCATCCCATATTATATTCGCCGCGCTTTCTGACAATAATCTCATTGCCGGGTGGTGTAACGGCAACACTGCGGACTCTGGATCCGTTAATGGGGGTTCGAATCCTCCCCCGGCAGCAGTGAAAAGGCGCGTTCGTCTAGCGGTTAGGACACCGGCCTCTCACGTCGGCAGCAGGGGTTCGATTCCCCTACGCGCTACAACACTTTGACAACATAAGCACCCGTAGCTCAATTGGATAGAGCGTCTGGCTACGGACCAGAAGGTTCCGGGTTCGACTCCTGGCGGGTGTACAAAGAGCCAGATATTGCATCTGGCTCTTTTTTTCCAGGTTTTTTTCTGCACAACAGTGCAATTATGAATAACCAACTCACATATCAACGACAAAGGCAACGCGCATTAGCTTTTCTGCTGGCTGCATCTGTTGATGCCGTTTTTAAGGGTCAAAAACGACTGATCCTTGACCATAGTTTTGGTGATGGCTATTTCTGCCATTTCTCAGATTTTTCCCCACTGACTGATGACCAACTTAAAATGATCCATGATTACATGGAACATTTGATCAAGTCCTGCAGGTTTATCGAGAAACGTGACGCAACCTCCCGGGATTGGCGTCACCTGGGAGGACCTGATCATGCGAATCACCGCCCCCCCATCCTGAGTATCGGTGAATTTAAATCACCCTCCTACGAAGCGACCGAGCTGGATTTGTCCAAACTCCCTCAATACGAGCTTAAAAGTTATAATAGTGGCTTTTTAATTCGAGATGGTCGCGGCGAAAATGGTTCATTACGACCCTTTAAAGATTATCCCAAACTGTTCAGCACAATGGAAGAATATGAGTCCTGGGGACGAATTTTAAAGGTTCACAGTGTAATTGAACTCAATGCTCAGATTAAATCGCAGGACTTTAAGGAATTATTATGGGTAGCAGAAGCTTTACACGAAAAAAAAATTGCACAAATCGCTGACGCCATCAAGAAGAAATCGACAGCCAAACTCGTGTTTATAGCCGGCCCATCTTCCTCCGGTAAAACGACATTCACCAAACGGCTGGCAAACCAGATGCGTGTCAATGGTATGTACGCCCGCACAATTTCGATGGATGATTATTTCATTGATAGGGATCAGATGGTTCCATTACCAGATGGGACATTGGATTTTGAGAGTATCGATTGTCTGAATCTCACTGATTTACAGCGAGATATGGAATCTCTCCTAAAGGGAGAATCAGTATTTTTACGCAGCTACGACTTTAAGGCTGGTAAAGCTCGAATACTTCCTGAAAAGATCAGTTTAGGTCCTGGTGACTTGCTCATTTTTGAAGGAATCCATGGTTTAAATCCAATCATCACCAGCCATCTTAACAGCGACACCTATTTTAAGGTTTACATTTCAGCACTTACCCAGTTGAATATTGATAATCATCATCCGGTTTCCACCTCCGACGCACGCCTGCTGCGTCGAATTGTCCGCGACTCAAAATTCAGAGGATATTCAGCCGAACAGACACTTACCCGCTGGGGTTCCGTCCGCTTCGGTGAGCTGCACAACATCTTCCCTTACCAAGAACAATGTGACATGATGTTTAATTCTGCTTTGATTTATGAATTGGCAATCCTCAAACGACATGCCTATCCATTATTGCGCAAAGCCCCACAATCTGATGTTCGCGACAGACTACTCATTCTATTAAGACTGATTCATACCATACCTGAACGATTCGTTCCCGGAACTTCAATTCTCCGGGAATTCATTGGGAAAAGCTATTTTCACTATTAGATGTTGGGTAGTTTAAGCTCGGGCTGAAAAACGAAAGTCGGCGAATCAAATTTAAGCATTTTCTGTAGAAAATATTTCCCTGAGCTGATTTTAGATAAATCTCGCGCTTGTAGGCTTCTGATTTTGTGGTAAAGGGTTCTGTATAGACGACATGTAACGGTCTGAAAGCTTTTGTTGACCGTACTTTCCCACGATTATGTTCCAGCAAGCGTTCAGACAGATCATGGCTGTGACCAATA
>MNWS01000228.1 GCA_001872685.1 Fidelibacterota bacterium CG1_02_48_14 | reverse complement strand
CGCTCAAGGAAGTGCCGTACAAAGACAACGCCGGATTCTTTAAATTCGCTGAATCCATCAGCAGACAGAATGCAAATCGTCTGACTCCACGCCGCCGATTGGCCGGTTTTGCCGTGCTCCTGGAAAAGTCACTTTATGATGAAGTCGGCGGGTTCGACACCACGTTTGGTGTTGGTAATTTTGAGGATGACGACCTAAGCTTGCGCATCCGTGAAAAGGGCTATGCTCTCATGGTGGATGAATCTGTCTTGCTCCATCATTATGGCAGTCAGACATTCAAGGCCAACAAAATTGAATACGCGGAAAACCTGAAAGAGCGACTTAAACTGTTTCACCAAAAATGGCCCAGCGTCGATTATGAAGAACTCATTGAGCTGCGCAATGGGTTGCACGAGTATCATCCGTATTTGATCAAACGTGGTACGGCACTACTCGCTGAAGGCGATTTTGCTCAGGCTGAAACGATGTTTTTATCTGTTCACAAAGACAACCCGCTGGATACCGAGGCATTGTTTGGTTTGGCATTAAGTACCCAGAATCTGGGGCAGAATGAAACCGCGCTGGCCTATTTACAGCGTTTGATCAAACTGAACCCGAATGATGCGGCAGCCTATAATCAGAGTGGCATTATTGTCGCCGGGACCGGGGATTTAAAAAATGGCCAGATCCTCATCAAAAAAGCTATCGAACTTGATCCGATGCTGGTGGATGCTCAAAGAAATTTTGCAGAAATTCTCCTCATGCAGGAGGATTATACAAATGGTGTTAAAACCTATCTGACGATTCTCGAACATCACCCGGATGACATTCAAAGTTTGCTCAGAATGGCTCAGCTTCACGCGGAAGCAGGGAATGTGACCGAAGTGCTCTCATGGAGTGAAAGGGTTCTTGCCATCGAACCGGAAAACTCGGAGGCCATGGAGATGAAGCAGGCAGCCACCGTATCATAGGAGAGATTGATTCATGTCCTTCGTCGAAAAAAATGCAGTCAAAACCTATCAGCCCAACGATGTGATTTTCCGCGAAGGTGATGAGGGCAATTCCATGTTTATCATCCAGGATGGTGAAATGGAAGTCACCAAAGTGATTGATAATCGCCCCGTCCAACTGGCGATCTTAAAAGATGGCGCTATTTTTGGCGAAATGTCACTGGTGGATGGCCGCCAGCGTTCTGCCACAATCACTGCCAAAAAGACAACCCATTGTATTGAAATTAACAAGCGACTTTTCGAAGAACGACTTGAGGAGGTGCCACCCTGGATGCGTGCCTTTTATGGCATTTTGGTGGACCGGTTGCGTCAGGCTGATTCGACGCAAAACACACTTTCCAAGGGTGATCAGGGCAAACAAATCGTCTATCTGTTGTATTATCTCCTTTCACATCGCGATCCGGATAAATTCAACCGGTTTCAAATCACCTGGAAAGAAACCGCAGAAACCATCGCATTTTTAACCAATATTTCTCAAGTATATGTTGATAAGGTTATGAATAAATTGACACTTACGCGACTCGCAAAAAGTGGCATTAATTACGAAGATGGACGGCAATTCATCACTGAAAACATCGTAACCTTTCAGAGTTTTGCCCAGTTCTGTCGTGAACAATACTTCAGTCGAATCGGCAAGGCGGTATCACCGGAATTCGAAGAGCAGTCCCGCCGGGAGTTGATTTTACTCAAATTCATTGCGGATCGTTTAGCCGAACAAGGTTCGGCGAATGATCTGAATCTGACCTATTTCGAGGAATGTTTGCAGCGCGAATTAAAAGAGAAATCGGTTGATTTTGAGGTAGAACTCAGGCGCTTGCAACGAACGGGAATTCTCACCATCAAGCTTGACCAAAAAATGGATAAATTTTACGAGGTGAATCGCGAGCTTTTGGAAATCCGGTTGGGACGGGGGAAGCGGCTGGACGAGTTTAAAAAAATCGCCGAATCGCTGAGCTAATTGGTCCAGGTGACCACATGAAACGCAAGAATTGACCATGTCACATCAGAAAAATAAATCCCGATCTCAGACGGACCCGACCCTGAAACGGCAGACCCTCTCATTGTGCATGATCGTGAAAAATGAGGAAGAGATGCTGGGGGAATGCCTGGCGAGCGTCAAGGATGTAGTTGACGAAATGCTCATTCTTGACACGGGTTCAACGGATAAAACCATGGACATTGCTCGTTCGTTTGGCGCAACCCTGCATGAAATGGTTTGGGAGGATGATTTCGCTAAAGCTCGGAATGAGTCCATCCGTCACGCCAGTTGTGACTGGATTTTGTGGATGGATGCGGACGAGAGACTCTTGCCGGAATCAATTCCAGCACTGAAAAAACTGCTTAAGCCGGTAAGACGGGCGACATTGTATAACATTCACATTCAAAACCTGAAAGAGGATGGCCAGACCTTCATCCTTTCGAAATCGCACCGGCTTTTCTCCAACCATTTCGGGCTAAAATTTACAGGGCGCATTCATGAACAAGTTTCACCGAGTGCAAAGAACTTTGGGGGCGTGGAGCATGATTCAACCGTTATGCTCTATCATTTGGGTTATGGTTTTGCGGACCACAGGAAGGAATTGAAGTCACGCAGAAATCTTCAGCTCTTGACGCGATTGGTACAGGAAAAACCGGATGACGCCTACGCCCATTTAAAACTGGGTGAAGAGTATGGTCTCGCGGGTAATCAAGCACAGGCGCTGGAGCATTTTTTAATCGCGGTAAAAAAAGAGACATTTAATCGGGATATGAAGGCGACCCTGTACAATGTGACAGCAGAGGCCTTGCTTAAATTGGGGGAGGTATCTGAAGCACGAAAATATGCTGATGCTTCACTGGCCCTATTCCCCCGGCAATCCGCGGCTGCTTACCTTCGATACCGTCTGGCGGACCAGGCGAGTGATTGGAATGAAGCGTTGATTTGGTTAAACACACTGCAGCGACTCAACGAAAAGCCTGATTCAGCAACGAAATTTTCGGGTGAGGTGATGCTTGAAAAAGGCCAGATCCTGGTAACCCGGGCGATTGTTCTCATGAAAAATGGTGACCTGGTGGAAGCCCGCAAGGAATTTGAATCCGCACTGATGTCTGGGAATACCCAACCGAAGTTGCGGGAATATTTGGTGGAGGTTTGCTATCAACTGGGTGATTACGACGCTGTCGAAGAGGTGCTAATCTCACTAATACGAGACTTTCCCAACAAGTCAGGCTATTTAATGATGTTTGCAAACCTGAAAATCAAACAGCAACAATTTCCCGAAGCCATCCGGTTGCTGGAAAACTATCTGACTATCAACCCGCAGAATGGTGAAGTCGGCAAACGCCTGGTTGCACTGTATGGTAAAACCGGACAAATGGAAAAAGCTCACGCCCTGTTAATCGAATTAAATGAAGCCGTTGCGAAAACGACTTGATGGGCTCAAGAATTTTGTGAATTGGACGATAATAAAAGAATGAGGAAGGCTGGTGTCATTTTAGGGGGTGGAAATCATTGAGATGTTTTTTTTTATCAATCCCCGAGGTAACACTGCAATTTAAACAAAACACATGAGCAAAGTAGTTCTGCATGCGTAACCAGGATACGATGAAAATTCTCATCGCTGAGGATGATGCGATGTATACCAAACTCATTCTCAAGTTTTTACGCGATGAGAATGTGGAGTTTGCAGTCGCGGATGATGGCAAGAAAGCTTATGAAATCGCCCGGACATTTTTACCTGATCTGATTATTTCGGACTGGATGATGCCGGAGATGACCGGTGAAGAATTGTGCACGGCCATCAAAAAAATACCGGAACTTCAACGGACCTATTTCATCCTGCTCACGGCTAAAGATGATATTGAGGATATTATCCACGGGTTCGAAAAGGGTGCTGACGATTACATCATCAAGCCTTGC
>MNWS01000241.1:17094-18489 GCA_001872685.1 Fidelibacterota bacterium CG1_02_48_14 | reverse complement strand
TGATCTGTCTGTGCTCACGTTTGTGCCGTACCAGAATGAAATCAAATGCAACGAAAACAGGTAACAAGTTGAAAAGTGTTACCCATGTCTTGAATATAATCTGTTACCTATGTCCTGACTGCACCGACGAAATTACCAATGTCCAATGTCGAATGACGAAGCTCGAGGCTCGAATAACCCACCCCCGGCGACTGCCGGGCCACCCCTCCTCCCATGGGGATCTCTTCGGGGCGAGAGGGGACTCAGACTACCAATGACGAATGTCGAATGACGAATATCGAATTAACAACCACCCTGAGGTGCTTTTTTAGCTTTTTTGGGGACAATTTTAGGCTTCTGAACATCGGATTCCGTGGGCGCGGTTGCCGTTGTTGCGCTGCCACCACCAAGTGCCTGACTGGCACCTTTGCGAAACTCGTATTTTGCGATTTCATCATCCGGGAGGATGGCTGCAGGGGATTTTGGATTCATCACAACTTCGGTCCAGTAGTTCAGTCCGCCCATCAGAACGCCAATATTTTGATAACCCAATTGGCGTAAGATCATCCAGGCATCGTGCGCAGTCGTAGAACCGTTGGAGTAGATAACATTGAATTTTACACCCTGATCCCAGATTTCACGGTAGTCCGGACTTAAGATGTCAGCCCGTGGGACATTAATAGCCTGGTCCAGATGAAATTTCTCGAATTCGGCAGGAGAACGGACATCAATCAATTGTATGCTCGGATCTTTGTTGACCAACCAGTCTGCCAACACATCCGGATGCACCATTTCGGTACCATCGTTCACGGCATTCAGCATTTGTTGAGCGGAAAGTTTAAACGGTTTTGTCGTATTCTCCGGCACCATGGCGATTACAATTCCGAGTAAAATCATAATCCCGACGGCTAGGTTGCGGGGTTTCATCTTAATACTCCTCCCGGGGGAACTTCCGCTCCGCCCATTCGCCGATCCAGAACATGATGGCTGCGGCGAGGATGACGAGCAGGGCTAATACACCGCCTGAAATTCCCAGAACCTGGTTTAATTTTGGTGACCCCATATCACCAGCCACAAAGAGATTTTGGAGCAATGGAAAGCTTTCTCCAAAAATGAAAATGCCAAGGAAAATACCAACGATGAAAATCATGGCGTCAATTTTTCCGATGGCAGCCGCACAGACACTCGTGCCCGGGCAAAAACCAGCCGTGATAAACCCCAGCCCCATGATGACGCCACCAATAATGGCTGACCACAGAAATGTCGGATTGACATAAACCAGGCTCAGATCAATCCAGTCGAACAAACTAAAGAAAAGCAGTCCCAGCATGGCGGTGATGGCGCCGGTGAAAAAGACTTTCAGTACCACCGTATCATAGCCATAAAACATGCCTGCCAGTTTACGACTGCTTGAAA
>MNWS01000241.1:0-17088 GCA_001872685.1 Fidelibacterota bacterium CG1_02_48_14 | reverse complement strand
CCTGCTCCAGAACAAACCCGAATCCAATACCGATGACGAAGGCGATCAGGAAATTCCAGTTTCCTGCAATGATTTCATTTGGAATTAGTGGTCCCATTTTATTACACCCCTTAACCGATCCAATTTTTCTTGAAAAAGTACGCTGCGGCAAATGCTGTCCCGAAAATGGCTGCCATGGTGATGAATCCCCCCAGACTTAAAACGGCCATGCCCGTCAGAGCAGAACCACTGGTGCAACCGCGTCCCAACTGGGATCCAAAACCAAACAGAACACCACCGATTAAAGCAAATACAAGTCGCCGATTCGCTGAAATACCGGGAAAGTGTTCGATCCTGAGCTTGAGTCGCCCGGCAATCGCCCCGGAGATAAATCCGCCCAAAACGACGCCCAACATTTCGTAAACCAGCCAGTTATTCAAGGGATTGGCACCATCGGCGACATATTTACCGAAATAATGATTCTCAGCAGTGTGAGTCGGGGCAACTTTATCCATGGAAAATACGAGGACATCTTTCACAGCACCACTCGCCCCAAGACCGCGACCCGAGAAATAGAATGCCATTAGTAAAACGAATCCCAGCAAAAATCCGGCGAGATAGGGATTCATATATTTGGTTTTCATAGAATTTAGCCTTTCTTGTCAACCCATAATTTCAATAGCGCTAATACAGCCAACGACTGGCCTGACCTGCCTCGACAACGATGAACCGCAGCATCACACTACCCGCGATCACCAGGACCGCTGATACAAAAATAGGAACATGGTGTTTGCGTAGTTCCAGTATCTCCAGAATTGCCGGAATCGTCAGCCCGATTCCAACGACCCAGACCCAGAATGGAACCGTGAATTTCCCTCCTAAAAACAGCTCCGCCGCCTGAACATGAACCTGGGTGCTGGCCAGAAATCCCATGAACATGTGAATAATGAAGAATAGCTCGATGGCGATGAGCAGGAGGTCAATTTTTGTAAAATCACTGCGTTCTTCCTGATTCCGGGTTAATAGCGTTACACTCGCGGCCGCAGTTGATAAGCCTGAAGTGAGGAATAGCGGTCCCATGATCGCACTGTTCCAGAATGGACGCGCATTGAAGGCCGAAAGCAGGATGCCCGTGTACATACCGAGAATTACCGCCAAAATGATGAGTGCCCAGGCCATGTGTTTGCGGTAGGGCTTGAGGTCTGACAGAATTTCCTTCAGCCAATTATAGCGCAGATCGAATTTTGGGAAGGCCTCTTCCAACCAACTGGCTGCCCAGACAATTGAGAGTGGCGTAACAAGGAGTAATGTCCAGGCACCCCAGGACATGGGTGACTCCCAACGGATGTTGGTGTACAATTGCCAAAAATAAAATTTGTGCGACAGGTCCAGGAAAAGAGCTCCCAGACCTATCGCTAGTAGAACCGGTACCGCGAATGGCAATATTTTTACTGCCATCGGATAACGATTCTCTTTGTTCTGCAGGGTAAAAAGAGCCGAGAAAAACAGTATTCCTGCAGCAAATCCCCCCAGGAATAAGTACAAGGGAATTTCCCAGCCCCAGATATGTAAAATCGGATCTACTTCGGGTGTCAATCGTCCACTGGTGATTAATTCTTCAACCATTTGACGCCTCAAATTAAGTAGTAAATGTTTGGTCTTGTCCCAGCTTCAGGAATGAGTGTTTTCCACTTTCTCCGGGATACAAGTTTAAAAATGTCACTCATTCGATCGTCCATATCGCCAAAGGTCATGGCGTGAGTCGGGCAGACCGCGACACAGGCCGGATGCTCACCCTGTTCCACGCGGTGGATACAGAATGTGCATTTGTCAACATAACCTTCCGGGTGGACATACCGGGCATCGTAAGGACAGGATGCAATACACGCTTTGCAGCCGATGCATTCCTCATGATCAACGGTCACGATCCCACCCGCACCATAATGGCTGGCTTTGGTTGGGCAAGCCCGTACACACGGTGCGTCTGTACAATGGTTGCAACGCTCGGATCGAATTTCCATCTGTAGCTGCGGATAGGTACCCGTCGTGGTTTCCACAATCCAGTCCCGGCAAAATCCAATGGGAACCTTGTTTTCAGTCTGACAGGCTACCACACAGTCACTACAACCCACGCATCGTTTGGTATCAATGGCCATGGCGTATCTCATGATTGCACCTCAGGCGCACCTTCCAGCCGGAAAGTCACGAAGTTGCCACGCATGCCGGTACCGCCCATTTCTGGATCAATGTGAACCCGGGTGATGAGTTCTGAATCACTGGCACCGCGCCCGTAAGCTCTGGATAATTTTGCGTTTGTATGTCCAAAACCGTGAACCATATACACGGAATCAAATCGAATCCGCTCCGTGACACGAACTTTTATTGAGCTTGAACTGATGACGCCGTCCTGATTTTCCAGCCAAACAGGTTGGTCATTCCTGAGACCCCATTCTTTGGCGACTTTTGGATTCACCCAAACCACATTTTCTTCCATGAGATCGAACAGATTGGGGTTATTGCCGGTGCGGCTGAAGGTATGCATGGGGGCACGGCCATAAATCAGGCGGTAAAAGCCGTAGGGCGGTTCCTCATGAGCGGTGTAGGTCGGGAGGGCGGGGTAGCCTTCGGCTTCAAATTGCGTCGCGTAGAGCTCAATCTTACCCGTGTTGGTGTAAAATTCGTAATCGGGCAATCCTTCCAGGGGATAAAGATCGTCAGCGGGTCGTGGGAATTTCTTGACACCGATTTTCCGCATTTCATCCAGGGAAAGTCCCATTTCCTTCAGTTGCCAATCCAGTTCGGCTTCCTGTGTCTTGAACGGGAAATAGTCAGCCAGACCCAGTTTCATGCCCAACTCACGAGCCATTTCCCAGGCGGATTTCGTATTGTATTTTTTCTCAGCGGCTGGCACGCGTAACGCGATGCTGCCTTCCCGGTGGGCACTGATGCGCAGGTCATCATAGCGCTCGAGGTAGGTACATTCCGGCAAAATAACATCAGCGTACCCGGTGATTTCCATGGGCATCGTATCTATAACAACGATGAGTTCCAAAGCCTGAATCGCAGCCAGCGTATTCTTTTGGTCGGGCAGGGTCTGAATCAGATTCGTGCCATTCACGATCCAACCCCGGACATTACAATCACGGGAAACACCTGGGACGGTTGCATCACAAAGTCCAGAAGCGAGAGCGAGTCCGGCGAGTTTGTATTTATCCGGAAACGCATAACGCCAATCGCGTTTGGGTTTCGGATAGGGAGGATGGGGATGCGTTGGCACGGAAGGCTTCGCAGGATTATAAAAGCCACCCCTGCGACCCCAGCTTCCTAAAAGTGCATTCAGGATCGCAATCGCCCGTTCCCGCTGTGTGTCATCACCGTACCAGGTAACATGTCGGCCGGGATGAACAATTACCGACGGTGAGGCATTAGCCATTTCCCTGGCGGTTTCGCGGATGATATGGGGGTGAATCGTCGTGATTCCGTAAGCCCATTCCGGTGTAAATGTCTTTACATGGGCTTTGAGTTCATCAAATCCGTAAGCGTATTTTTCGACATATTTTTGATCATATAATTCATCGTAAATCAGAACATGAATCCAGGCGAGTAGCAACGCCATGTCCGTGGCAGGTTTGATGGGCAGCCAAAATTTGGATTTTCCGGCAGCGATGGAGAACCGGGGATCCACCGTAATAATGGTGGCACCCTTGTCAACCGCATCACTGAATTCCTGCACCTGACCGTTGTGCATATTTTCGCCAATGTGGCTGCCAATGAGGACCAGACATTTTGTATCACGAATATCGGTGCGTTCCGGAGAATCAATGCCTTCACCAAATGTCCCGATGAAACCGACTTCACGGGGACCACGGCATTGGGCATAGGAAGGCGCGGCAATATTATTGGAGCCGAAAGCCCTTAGCAGATTCCCCAGGTAATGTCCGCCTGAGCCATGGGTGAACAGCGCCATGCACTCCGGACCCCATTTTTCCTTGATCAGGTTCATTTTTTCGGCGATGTAAGTGTAAGCTTCGTCCCAACTGGCCTCTCTGAAAACCTGTTTGCCACGCTCTTCAGTTCGGATCAGAGGCGTTTTCAACCGGTCTTCGTCGTAGTACATGCCGACACCACCGGTGCCCCGGGGACAGAATCGGCCATTACAATGTGGGTCATCTTCGTTACCCGTGATTTTCCAGATTTCACCGTCTTCGTTGTGGTGAACCCATCCGGCACACATCCAAAAACACACCTCGCAGTAGGTTGGTGTGCGTTTGGTGTAAAGTCCTGGCATGGTGTCTCTGGCCAGGATTTCCCCGTGCTTCCAATCGAAAAAGGGACTGGCAACGGTGAGTCCTGCAGCTCCAAGACCAGCCAGACGAATGAAATCCCGACGCGATACAGGTTTGCTCATACGGTTTTCCCGTGACTTTGAAGGTACTGTTTCATATTGCTGCTCAGGGTTAATTCTTTGTAAACCTGACATTCTTTGCATTCCTCTTCGGAACAGAAATGAGGTTTATTCTCGATGAGCCAACAGGGCTCAACCGTGTCTTTGAACGCAGGGCAAATCGCGCGTTCAGAAGCGGTGCAATTCTTAATGTCCCAACAAGGCGCCAGGGACATTAAAGCCTTGATGCCAGCGAAATTGAGTCCGCGATCTTCGATCATGATTCGAATGTTGCGCAATCGGCTAATATCGTTCTCAGAGTACATCCGGCGTGTGCTGTTGGTGCGGAAAGGGTAGACCAGACCGGCGGTTTCGTAAGTCCTCAGCGCATGGACGGAGACACCGATCATTTCGGCAACCACGCCAATTGAGAATTGGGGGCGATCATTTTCAGTGAGGATTTCGACTATTTCGGATGTGTCTGACATACCAACCTATATTTTCAAATCTAGGTTTGCAACGCTTGTGCCAAAATCCTGAACAAGAGCAAGTATTTGCTAAGTAACAAAGAAAACTGATCTTACAGATCATTCAGAAATACAATGGTTTAGGTTTGTTTGACCAGTCCTGCAGCGACCGAAAAAAATATTTATCGGGTACAAAATGGTCGGGGAACCATACCGTCTCAACTAATTGAGAATGGCAAAATTCGTATAAATGAGAAAAGCGAAGGGGGATTCGCGCGGGGAATTGTCACACCAGGGGTAATGTGAAACGAAAGGTGGTCCCCATTTTTGGAGCGGACACCACATTGAGCGTGCCACCGTGTTTTTCGACGAAATCTTTACACAGGATCAGACCGAGTCCGGTGCCATTTTCATTTTCCGTTCCAATGTGGCTTTGGGTATTGCCGATTTGAAAAAGATTGGCAACGGTTTCATCGTCCATCCCGATGCCGGTGTCAGTCACTGCAATTTCCACAACATTTGGATCCTGCAATTGGGTAGAAATGTCAACTCTTCCACCACGGGGTGTGAATTTGATGGCGTTGGAAATCAGATTGCGAATAATCGTGCTGACCATGTCCGGATCGGCCAGAACCTCAACTGAATCATCCTTGAAATTGTCATTGAGGGAAATCTCCTTGAGTTGGGCTTGAGTACTCAGGATGTTAACGGTTTCCTGAATGCAGCGGGACAGATTTAGCTGCCTTGGTAAAAATAATTTGTTGCCCGACTGAATTCGCGCCCATTCGAGGAGATTCTCCAGCAGTTTGTACAGTTGATCTGCTGATTGACTGAGACCATCAAGCGCTTCTTTGATTTCTTCTGGCTGAAGCGTATCAATTTCTTTCGCCATGGCTTCGGTAAGGTGATAAAATGCTCCTAACGGTCCTCTCAGGTCGTGGGATACGATTGAGAAAAACCGGTCTTTCATTGCATTTAATTCTTTGAGTTGGCTTTCCCGTTCCTGCAATTGTGCCAGCAGTAAGGAGAGTTGTTCCTTTTGCTGAACAAGTTGGGCGTTTAAAAGCCGTCCATTGCGGTATCGGCTATAAATAATCAGAAGTATTCCCAGGACCGCCAGGGTTACGATGATGAGGAAATACCGGGCAATCCGCTCCTTGGAGAGGGTCAATTCCTGAATCTGATTATTCTTCCTGAGGATCTCATTCTCCCGCCGGTTGGCGTCAGTCTCATATTTCACCTGGAGATCAGCCAGTCGGGAGGTAATCCGGGCACTGAAAAGGCTGTCCTTGGTGTCGCTGTATTTCCATGAGAATTCATATGCTTTTTGGAAAAGATGCTGAGCGGCGTAGATTTCGGACATTCCTTTGAAATTACTTTCCATCGTGGAGAGCATATTCTCTTCACTGGCAAACTCCTGAGCAACCTGGTAGTAGCGCAGAGCGGTGTCATATTTTTTCAGTGCAGTGTAGGATGCGGCGATGGCCTGAGCGGTCTGGATACGCCCGGGAGCGTCATCTATCTTGATGCGTAAACCGTAGGATTTTTCGTAATAATCCAGTGCTTTGGTGAAGTCATTGTGAGAGAAATAAAAATTCCCGAAATCGGTATAGGTCCTGGCAATGCCATACATGTCATGGAGTGATTCGTAAATAGCAAGGGCTTGCTCGTGGAATTTCAGCACCTTGTCAGCCTCACCCATGCTGTTATAAATCGTTCCAAATTCATTGTAGCATAGCGCTACGCCCTTGCGATTATCCGAAAGTTGCCGGTATATCTCGATACTTTGATCCAGCGCTTTAAGGGCATTGTCATACTGCTGCATCATTTTGTAGAGCATTGCGACGTTAAAAACGGCCCAGGCTTTACCTTCCGTGAATCCAATCGTATCGGATTTTGCAGCCGCCAGCATGTACATTTCCAGCGCCAGGTCCAGGCTGCCTTGAACGCGATAGATCATTCCCAAATTCACCAGGGTTGTGGCGACACCACGCTCATCCTGAATCTGGTCACGCAGCGTGAGGACCTCTTTGTACAAGTCCGTGGCTGCGAAATAATTTCCCTGAAAATTTTGAATATTGGCGATACTGGCCAAGGAATTACAGTAACCTTTTACGTCCTTTATTGAGTCCCGGATAACGACTGCTTTTTTAAAGTAGCCCATGGCGTCATTGTAATCGCTGCGTAAATAAAAGATCATTCCAAGATTGTGTAGTGCATTCGCCTGCTCGACGGCATTCGATGCCGCAGTGGCGAATCGATACGCCCTTTCTCCAAATGCGAAAGCAGTTTCCGGCTGTGAGGTCCGATATTCATTGGAGAGGGAAATCAGGAATTGGATCTTTTCAAGTCCCGATTTTTTTGAAATTTCAAGTTCAAGACTATCGGTATTGATAACCTGCGTCTTCCCTGAAAGTCCACAGGGCATCATCAAAAAAACAAAAAGTGAAAATAGACACAATAAATTGCTGGGGAGAATTCTCGACACCATAAAAATATTTTCAGAACCTTTCAATGATAATGTCGGTCAAATTTTGCAAGTCTTTAACAAAAGTATGCATGTTTCTGCAAAATTTCAAATTTGACCAATGACAATTTCAGTTCTACCATCACCTCGGGAAAATCTTGCGCGTATACTAACAGGTAATGATCCAGGTGTCAATCGAACATGAGTCTTCTCGTTGGCTGTTGCGAACTTCAGGCGGAACGATTAAACTTTCGCAAATTCTATAGGGTGATAAATGGACAAAGATTTACAGTCAATTCAAGAGGTCAGAGACCTCGTAAAGCGAGCCAA
Source organism: Fidelibacterota bacterium CG1_02_48_14 (assembly GCA_001872685.1). Taxonomy (GTDB): domain Bacteria; phylum Fidelibacterota; class UBA8477; order UBA8477; family UBA8477; genus UBA8477. The sequence continues at coordinate 9,461 of MNWS01000241.1, read as the reverse complement.
AACAGCCCAGTCTGAGTTCCAGAAATTTTCCCAATCCGATGTGGATCGTGTCGTGCAGGCCATGGCTGATGCCGGCTATCGTGCTGCGGAAACTCTGGCACGTGCTGCAATTGATGACACCCATTTTGGCCGGTTTGAAGATAAAATTATCAAAAATCAGTTCGCGACCCGGGATGTCTGGAACGCGATCAAGAATTTACAGACGGTTGGCGTAATCGATCGGGATCGGCATCATCGAACGATGAAAATTGCCGAACCCATGGGCATAATCGCCGCTATCATACCCACCACCAACCCCACCTCAACCGTGATGAACAATATGATCATTGGTGTTAAAGGTGGAAATGCCATTGTCTCTTCACCCCATCCCCAGGCCGCGAACTGTACCATGGCAGCGGCTGAAGTACTCAGACTGGCTGCGGAAAAAGCGGGTGCGCCGGCGGGTCTCATCGGCTGCATCAAGACCCCAACGATTGTCGGGGCACAACACCTGATGACACATGACGACGTGAATGTCATCGTCGCCACCGGTGGACGCGGTATCGTGAAAGCAGCCTATTCTTCCGGTAAACCAGCATATGGCGTTGGACCGGGGAATGTCCCTGCCATCATCGAACGCTCAGCCAATGTGACCAAAGCCGTGAAGGACACTATTGCCGGTAAATCCTTCGACAACGGCGTAATTTGTTCCTCGGAACAGACGTTGATTTATGAAGGGGCGATCGAAAGACAAGTGATGCTGGCGCTTAAAAATCTGCCGGTTCACATTGTTTCGGACGCCGAAAAACAAAAACTGAAAAATTGGATGTTCAAAGCCGATGGGAAACTGAATCCGGCTGTTGTGGGTCTGGACCCCTGGCGTATCGCGGAAAACAGCGGTTTTAAGGTAGATTCCAAGATTCGCGTACTCATCGTTCCGATTGATACGGTCGGGCCGGATGAGGTATTTTCGAAGGAAAAACTTTCTCCGGTCCTGGCACTACTCCGGGCTAACAGCATCAAGCAGGCGTTTAATTTCGGACTGACCATGATCGAAATGTCAGGCATCGGTCACACGGCCTCCTTACACACTCAGGATGAAGATTTGGTACTTGAATTTGCCCACAAATTTCCAGTGGGAAGGTTGATTGTCAACTCGCCCTCTGTACATGGTTCCGTGGGCTACACAACAGAACTCTCGCCGGCATTTACATTGGGGAGTGGGACGCGCTCTGGATCGATTTCCATGGATAATATTTCCGCCAAACACTTTATCAATGTGAAGACGCTGGCTTACGAAACCAAACCTCTGGATAAAAGTGGTTCGACGGACAGTGCTATTGACCGACCTTTTCAAAGCAGACGCGGCAGTAAACAACCCGTTGAAAAACCTGAGGCACCACCAGTTTTAATTAACCCAACTCGGGTCAGTACCTCGGTTGAACCGGATCAGAAAAATATTTTGTACGGATCATCGGGTATTACGGAAGATGAAATTCAAAAAATTATCCGCGACTTTAAGGGGTAATCGCTCCTGAGGCAATCCGGAAAAATGTTTCGAGTTCAGTTATTGGTTTGGTGGCGACAGCTCAATGCCATCCCTCAAAAAATTCCCTTTAAAAAACACACTTTCGTCATTCTTTCATTACTCATATCCACATTGATTGGGCAGGAGCCAAATGATGTTTTGATGCGCCATGTCCCCAGTGAATTTGCCCGGAAAAAACTGACGCTGACTCAAATGGATGGTCTTCCCGTTCTGATTCGCGGGGATGTTCAATTATCCCAGGCGGAAATGTTTCAATTCGCCGGAATCCCCGAAGATGATGAAACCCGGTACACTCAATTGGAAGCCATTTATGCGAAAAACCACAAACTCGGCTATTGGTTGCATTCAATCGCCAGAGTAAGCCTGTTCGGAACCATCATTCTCAGTCTTCCCAATCTCAAACCAGCAACGCAACTGCATGAGTGGTTACCCGCCATCGAAGTCACGGTTTTTGGTGCCTACACCTGGGTGATGGCTAAGCGCTATCAGTATCGTGCTCAAATCGCCCGGCACGACCAAGTTAAACTCATGGGAGACCTCAATCTGGAGCAATTGGTCGAGGATTACAATCTCAGGTTATATCAACAACTGGTGGAAAGCGGGTTGACCTTCAGTGAATAGAACTTTTCACTTTAGCCTGCTGCTTTTCCCGGTTTTTCTGTGGTGCAAAGCACCTGCGATCTTCCACGCGCCGCCCCGCGACTTAATGGAGAATACACCGTTTTTGGTGGAGGTGATTGCTGATGCCAAATTTCCACCTCCCAATCATATAATGGTTTATTACCGGAACGCGACTAGTGAACATTATCAGGAGCTGATAACCGGGGCAGAGGGCTATGTTTTTCGCGGTGTGATCCCTGTGGAGGCTATCAGTGGCGATAGCTTGCGTTATTTCATCGTGGGGGATTTTGGGAAGCTGGGAATGGTCGGATTACCCGGGAGTGAAGATCCCCGACAACATCCCTACTCGATCAAGATCCGCAATCTGGCTGAGTTGATCCAAAACGGCGGTAAACTCAGTATCAAACAAGATTCACAGGTTAAAGGTAACATCCGTTTTTTAGAAAAACCGGAGGTCAGTGTCGTTGTTAAAAATACACCCTGGCGCGTCATTTCAACCCGGCACCGGCCACAGAATATTCCGAAATATTATCAGGTGTTGCCGGACTCAGCGGTTGAATGCGGAATGGTGCAGGTCAGGGGCAACATTTACACCGGTTATGTTGAGCTGTACGCAGCCATTTTGAACCATGCCCGGGAGGAACGGGCGGACGGATTTACACAGTTGCGGTATAACGCCTATACCCAGCGAGATGAATCGGGCACAATGTCCAGCCTGCCATTCATGGAGGCTATATACTTTAGCTTTGGACCAACTCATCAGTACTGAGAACGCATTGGTTTGTTGCGAAAATGAAAAATTTTACTAATTTGCCGATCGACACTGAAAAGCCTTCAAAATAGGTCATGGGCTTGGATTCAGATGCTTATCACACCTTACACATTGCATGATTGGAGCCAACCATGCTTGAGAAAAAAGTAAAAGTCACGCCACCTGCACCCACACCACCCGGACTCGATTTTGAGAGCGAGGAGAGTCGCTATGCTTTCCTGCGTGAGCATCTCGGGACACTCATGGACGGCATTAACAATCAATATGGCACCGATATTATGGCCGAATTGCTGAAACGGCTCGAGAATACCGTGGACGAGTTCAATCGCCAGTTATCTGGTTTGCTGGACCAGTTACAGGACGGGAAAATGCGGAATTATCTGGAAGGTGATGTCGCTGCTGAGGAGTTCATGACAAGTCCCGGTGGTGACCCTGCGGATAAGATGGCATCGGCATTTGAGACCGAAACAGCTTTGGATGATTCCGCAGAAAACGAAATCATCAAGCGTCTGGAAGCCAGATCCCAGGGTAAGAAAAAGCGTTAGGCTCACAGCATAATCCATGAATGATTCCCAAGGTATACGATCGAAATTGGAGCAACTGGATGAGATGTCCAGGAACCTTCAGAAAAATTTCAAACGACTTGAGCATCAGGTGGCAACATTGAATGAAGACATTCACAATCAGGCTTTGGAAGCGCCAAATGACGACCGGGAAACCTGGGCGCTGGCGGTCCAGGAACTGAGTGCCCGCCTCGTTGATCTTGAAAAATCCGTCAGCAAATTGATTCAACACGCCCATTCACATTAACCCGAATCACGACCCATGGCAGACATGTCCGAAATCGCAAAATTGATTCACCAAAACGAGGGTTTTTTGCGACCTGAGTTACAGCACGGTCGCACCGGACTCTTTCGTAAGGGAAATGGGGAAGTGTATGTGTTGGGAAATCTGCAGTTGGGGCATCGAAGCCCAGACGAAACCATCATGATTTTTGCTGATGAATTCGATCTGGATCTCTTCTATAAAATGTATTTGCCGAAGTCATAAGTGCTGACGAGGTAATCGCTATGTACAAACGAACATTTCATCCGACCACCATTTTTCTGATCTGCTTCCTGCTGCAGGGATGTGAATCCAAGCCGGACCAGCCTTACACGAAGGTCACAGCGGTTTATCCGAACCAACAGAAGAAGGTGGTGGAAATTCACACGTCCGGTGATGCGGACGGGCAATTATTGCGTCGCGAGATTTATAGCCTAAAAGGGGAGTTGATCAGTGTTGAGGATGTTCCCAATCAATCTCTGTCTGAATATCGGTATTATCCAAACCATCGCAAAATGTCGGTTCAGGTTTTAAAAGACCAAAAACCGGACGGCACCTGGCGTCGCTGGTATGAGAATGGCACGCTGGCTGTAGAGATGAATTACGAGAATGGCAAAAACCATGGTACCTGGAAATACTGGGATAAAAATGGCAAACTGACCCGGCAAATTGAGTACTGGGATGGAGCGATTCGTTGGGAGCAATCTTACCAATAACATCGGAAGCTGGTCAGATTTTTGCCTTTGCATATTTTCGTGAAAACGAATTACAATAGACCGATCAATAATTTAAGGAGCAGATAGATGTACAACGCGCGGGTTAAGATTCCAGCCGCTACGAACGAGCCTGTCAAAAATTATGCACCCGGTTCACCCGAAAGAGCGAGCCTGAAGGCAAAAATCGCGGAACTAAAGGATCAGGTCTTCGATATTCCTCTGATTATTGGTGGCAAGGAAGTCAGGACGGGAAAAATTGCTGAATGCCGGATGCCGCACAATCACAAACATGTATTGGCAACCTATCACCAAGCCTCAGCCAAAGATATTGATGACGCGATCATTGCATCACAAGCGGCCTGGGAGCAATGGTCGAACATGCCCTGGGAAGCCAGAGCCGCGATTTTCAAAAGGATGGCTGTCCTGCTTGCCGGTCCTTATCGGGATATTTTGAATGCTGCCTCCATGTTGGGGCAAAGTAAAAATGCCTATCAGGCAGAAATAGACTCGGCCTGCGAGCTCATTGATTTCTTTAATTTCAATGTTGAATACATGACTCAGATTTATAACGAACAACCACCATTGAGTCCAACCGGGACCTGGAATTATGTTCAGCACCGACCGTTGGAAGGGTTCGTGTTTGCTGTCACACCATTCAATTTCACATCCATCGCGGGTAATCTGCCAACCGCTCCGGCACTCATGGGCAATGTGGTGCTATGGAAGCCGGCTTCTTCCTCGGTTTATTCGGGTTATTTCCTCATGAAGCTTTTCAAGGAGGCTGGTCTGCCGGATGGCGTCATTAATTTTATTCCCGGTAGTGGCGCTGTTGTGGGACCCACCGTGATTAAACACAAACTTTTAGCCGGCATTCACTTTACCGGTTCCACGGCTGTATTTCAGAGCATGTGGAAGACAATCGGGGAAAACATTACCCGCTACAAATCTTATCCGCGAATCGTCGGTGAAACGGGCGGGAAAGATTTTATCATGGTGCATGAATCCGCAGATGTTGATGCCGTGGCGACGGCGATGGTTCGCGGCGCATTTGAATATCAGGGTCAGAAGTGTTCCGCAGCATCACGAGTTTACATCCCACGCACGCTCTGGCCGGCCATCAAGTCAGCCTACCTGCAGCAAGTTGACCAGATCACCGTGGGCGATGTGGAAGACTTCAGCCATTTTATGAATGCAGTCATTGATAAAGCGGCATTTAATGACATCGTCACGTACATCGAATTCGCAAAAAAGGCTGAGGATGCTGAGATTATTTCCGGGGGAACCTACGACGACAGCGTGGGATATTTCATCCAGCCAACAACGATTGTCACGACCAATCCTCATTTCAAGACGATGGAGGAGGAAATATTTGGTCCGGTTTTGACCATTTATGTCTATGACGGCAGCTTTGCCGAGACGTTGGAATTATGTGATAAAACCAGTCCGTATGCCCTAACCGGCGCCGTATTCGCCCAAGACCGGGAAGCCATTTTGGAAGCGATGGCAGCTCTGGAATTCAGCTCAGGAAATTTTTATATCAATGATAAACCTACCGGCGCGGTGGTGGGACAGCAGCCGTTCGGTGGAAGTCGTGCATCCGGGACTAACGATAAGGCCGGATCCATCTTTAATCTGATGCGCTGGATCTCTCAACGCACGGTGAAAGAGAACTTCATTCCACCCAAAGATTTCAAGTACCCATTCATGGAAAAAGAATAAGCTTGATTGAATTAAACGCAGCTCTCCACAATGTCCACCATTTGGAGAGTTGCTCACGTTTGTGAAAGTCCACACTTGTGAAAACTGAACGAATTAAAGTTAATAATATTGACGGAATCTTGATCCAGACTGGTTCTGAATCAGCTTCGATTTCCGGTCGTTTACTCATTTTGTTGCATGGTTATGGTGCGGATATGCACAATTTGGCAGGGTTTGCCCCGTACCTGCCGGAGGCGGGAACCATTTTGTGCCTGCAGGGCATTTTGGCAACACCATTTGGTGGCAGGTCTTGGTTTGATATTCACTATTTACCGGACGGCACCTTTCAATTTGATGAACAGCAAGCGTTGGTAACCGGTGATATTATGGTGAAAACCATTGAACGGTTTCTATCCGAACGACCGAATCAATTTACATCCATAATCGTTGGTGGGATCAGTCAGGGGGCTGGCATTGCGATGCTGACGGGGATTATGGCGCCACAAATATTCACCGGCTTAATGCTCCTGAGCGGGCGATGTCCGGACCGGATTGAACAGCTCATAGTTGATCCGCAACGGTTGGCTCATTTAGCGGTATTCGTAGGACACGGCACTCTGGATCCGGTGCTGCAGATTGAGAATGGTCGTGACCTGAACTTATTCTGGCAACGGTTGCCCGTGGGACTAACTTACCGTGAATATTCAATGGGTCATGAAATCAGTCAGGCGGAAATTCAAGACATGAATCAGTGGCTGAGTGCCGTTAATCCTGGGAATACCCTGTGAAACTGCGATTAATTTTAATGCTCATGGCAGTCATTTTTTCTGCCCGGGGGCAACAAATTATTAACGAAAGTTATCCTGCCCAAGGATTGATCCTGCAGCATTATACTTCCTCTGAGCCCTGGTCAATTTATGTTCTAAAGATTGATCTCCGCACGCCCAGTCTGGCATTAACCGCCGCCAAAGCAAACCGACATTTATTCAGTCTGGCAACCACATCTGCCATCGCTGAATTCAATAATTCCCCTGATTCACCCGTTCTTGCCGCCATCAACGGTGATTTTTTCCATAGCTCCGGTGTTCCGACGGGGGGGATGGAGGTGCATGGTGAGGTGCTTAAGCAACCCATTAAGCACAGCGTTTTTGGAATTACCGTGGCCGGGAAACCATTTATTGATGTCATAGATCTGGGCAGTTGGTTGGAAATCGGAGCGACCCGAATTGACATTAATGGCTATAACACACCCCGTGTTGAGGACCAAACGGTTGTTTATAACCGCTATTATGGTCGGTCAACCCGCACCAATACCTGGGGCAGTGAATATTTTCTGAGGTATATCGACGCACCGAGATCCTTAAACGATACCCTGCGATTGGTGGTGCAAACGGTACAAGTCGGCGTGGGGGATATGTTGATCCCGGAAGATGGAATCATCCTTTCGAGCCATGGAACAGCAACGACAACACTGGCGAATTCCCTCAGTTTGCTGGATACAGTCCAATACATCACCCAGATCAAACCGTTAAACGAGAAAGTTGAATATTTTGTCTCCGGTCTGCCCCGTATCATCCGGGATGGGAAAATCTCAGTTGAAGCGGATGAGGGACCGAATAAACACATTGACCCAAGACATCCGAGAACCGCTGTGGGGTATGATAAGTCGGGGAAAATTATCTATTTTGTTGTGGTTGATGGCCGACAGCCGGCCTACAGTGTGGGGATGAGTCTCGATGAACTGGCGCGCTTTATGGTGAGAATCGGTGTGCACCAGGGATTGAATCTTGACGGCGGTGGTTCTTCAGCCCTGGTGGTCAAGGATCAAATTGTGAACCGACCTTCGGATACAACCGGTGAACGAGCTGTATCCAACGCGCTGTTGGTCATCCAGAAGAACAAATAAATCCACCCATCCATTCATCCACCCATCGATTCATTCATATAGGAGAGCGTCATGGAAAATCGTGTTATTCACGGGGAAATCCTGATCAATTCATCGGTGGATCGGGTCTGGGATGCCTGGACGACAGAATCCGGGATCAAGTCCTTTTTCGGGAATAATTGTACCATAGACGCCCGGGTTGGTGGACCGTTTGAACTCTATTTCAATATGAATGTGCCAGAGGGGGATCGCGGTTCCGAAGGGTGCGTTTTTCTAGCACTGCAACCCAACAAGATGATTTCATTCACCTGGAATTCGCCGCCGCATCTACCGGCAGTCCGCCAGCAACGCACTTATGTAACCCTCTATCTGGATGAAATCAGTCCGAGTCGGACCAGGTTGCGCTTTTTTAATGGTGGGTATGGTATCGGAGGTGAGTGGGATGATTCCTTCGCCTATTTTCAAAGCGCCTGGCTGGAACAGGTTTTACCGAATTTGAAAGAGACGCTGGAAGCGCAGAAGATTTGAGAGGTTAAGGCTAAGGTTAAGGTTGAGGTTAAGGTTGAGGTTGAGGCTAAGGCTAAGGTTGAGGATGAGGTTGAGGTTGAGGATGCAGTCGTACTCACCGAAATGTAGGTCGACAGATATTTTCCCAATTCTTCACGCTGCCCAAATGACGAATCCCACTTGAACCATCAGAAAAAGTAATTGAAGGTATAAACTCTCACTTAATCGCTTTCTATTTTCTATACCCCGAACGGATGCCACAACAAGCACGGCTACCGTGAAGACCCCGTTCGCGATGATGACTGGAAGGGAGATGAAAAGAACGCCGTACATCGCCCAGTTTTCGGAATATGACCTTTCAAGCCACCCCCAACTGACGAAGTACGCGGACAAGAGCGAAGAGAGCCACAGTAAAACCGATAGGGCTACAAGAAAATTTCTGCTCCTTCTCACGCCTCCCACAATCAGAATCGTGAGCATGAGCGCTGCGAACAAGACCATGACCGGAATCAGCATGAGCTTATTTGACCTTCTTGCTGCCGATTAAAATCTGATTCGCCATAACCGGAATCACCCGACCCCATGGTTTGTGGTGTTTGTTGATGAATGACATCTTCATCAGGATTACCCGCGACCCTTCAGGACATCAAAGACTTCAGGATTCACCACATTGATGGGTTTACCCGCCGCGTAGGCGATGACCTGATCAAAAATATCGGAAAACTGAATTTCGTACTCATCCCGCGTCACGTAGCCAATATGGGGTGTGCAAATGACGTTGTCCATTCTCAGCAACGGGTGGTCTGTGTTTCGCAGTGGTTCTTCTTCGTAAACATCGATAGCAGCACTGCCCGGCTGCCCGGCGCGCAACGCTTCCACAAGGGCACCTGGCTCGATCAGACCCGCCCG
>MNWS01000044.1 GCA_001872685.1 Fidelibacterota bacterium CG1_02_48_14 | reverse complement strand
CCAAGCTCAAATTCCGATTGATGCTGTCGCACTTCGATCCTTCGGCCTCTGCGTGACAGCTATCGATTGTCGAATAACGAATGTCAAATGTCGAATTAGAGAAAGAGGAAGGAGGAAAGAGTAAGAGTAAGAGTAAGAGAAAAATGCCGGGTGATTTTCTGTCGAATGTCGAATGTCCAATGTCGAATAACGAAGCTCAAAGCTCCAAGCTCAAATACCGATGAACCCTGTCGCACTTCGATCCTTCGGCCTCACCGTGACAGCTATCGATTGTCGAATAACGAATGTCAAATGTCGAATATTGAATCAACCCAATCAGATGAAGTGATAATCTGATCACTTCAGATAAATCATCTTAATCGATTTCTTGATTCTCACACCAGCACCGGGATCATCACCCTGCAACCAGGCAAAATACATCCCGGTAGCGACTTGCGTGCCCGTTTCATCCAGACCATTCCAAACCACTTCATGCCAACCAACAGGTTGCTGGCCTGAGAAAAGCGTTTTCACGATCCGCCCCCGAATATCATAAACCACCAGTTGAATACCGGTGGATTGCGGTAACGCGTACCGGATCGTGGTGCTGGGATTGAAAGGGTTGGGGTAATTTTGATTCAATTCAAAATGCTGTGGTGCTGTGGGTGTTTCGACCTCAATTGGTGTTGGTGTCACCAACAAATATGATAAAACCGCTGACATCACAGCATCACGACTGGCGGCAGGATAGATCGTCTCAAATGGGAATCCCAAATAAACCACTTTACCGGGCTCCGTCCCTCCCGGGAAATATCCTTCGAAGCTCACACCTCCAATGTTATAACTACTCACATTCAGATACCGGGCAATATTCTCACTGCCATTCGTCGCAATCAACGCATCCGGGTAGCGGACATTAAACGTGCCGTGAGTGCCATTGTCATACATGATGGTCCCGACATCATTGAAAATGCTGCCTGTCACGCCCGTCGCTGAGTAATAGGTCCCGGAAACCCCGCCCGGTGCATCGGCTGCGTAAGTGGCTTTTAAATAGTTGTGTATAAAGCTCTTATCACTGGTGGTTCCCCGGTAGTCCAGATCCCAGGCGATCTCGGCACCGGAAACGAATAGCCGCCCACCCTGTTTGAGATAGGTTGACACCAGGGATTGTTCAACCGTTGAAAAGGTCTCATCGGCGGTGGATTCCTCCCCTAGAATGTAATCCACGATGAGATAGTCATTCAGATTCACCAGTCCATTAACCACCAGATCGTTGGTCACGGATTCAAAAGTTATCTCATTTGCGACAAAAGCTGCTCCGTGTTGCCGCACAAAATTGTAGGTGTTTCCGGTGGAGGCGCGATCGAATCCATTCACGATGAGAACCTTTGTAGAATCTGGTCCGGATGGGAGACACGCCAGAACTTCAGACTCGCTGGAGTTGCCGGACAGATTCACCGCGACGAGTTTGACATAGAGAATGCTATCCGTGGCCAGGCTATCAAGTGTGGTGTAGGTATTTGCATTAATCAGGATGGGTTCGTTGAAAGCCAGACCGTCGTGACTGGTGTACACCTGGTACTGCAAAACATTCGCATCCGGTTCGATGATAATCTGCGCTTCACCCGGATTTTCAGAAACAACTCCAAATGAGCGTGGCCGCGCCGGCAGACTGCCATTGGCAATATAGGTGGGTTGCGCCATCGTGCCGGACTCATCGCTTAACAAGGTGTACTGAATGGGGTTTTGCAGGATCGTTGTGACATCCATGCTTGTGTTGTCTACTGTCACTTTTTCATTCATCAAACGAATCCCGTGACTGTAGTCCACATAGCTGTTGATATGAATATTCGTCAATGGCTGAATCGGGTCGCCATTGAGTTGATGCCAGCCATAAATAGTAACATGACCCGGGCGCGAGGGATCAATGATGAGATTACTCAGCACCACATCCTTTTTGGTCCCACCGATGAGGTCACCGAGGGACGCACCCGCAGAGACCAGTTGATTTTCAATCGCCGTGTTGTGTTGTACGAATTTGGGAACGAGCTCATTCTGATTACCCACCGGTGCGTAGGTTACCGGCGCCAGATGGACATCAGCGTGGCTCCAGATGTTATTCACCAATTTTCGGGTGGGCATGCACATCCCGAAAAAATCGGCGGCGTGTTGTGCGGTGATCGGTCCCATGGGAATGCGGCAATAATTCGAATCCGTCCCGATTGAGAGATAGTCCGGCATCACCTGGTAATTCACTTCATGCGCATTTCCGGCGGCATCACTAAAAACATCCGTGACCTCTTTCAACTCGCGCAGAAAATAGGGGACATTGCCAGTGTACAGCTCATTGAGAATGGCATTTTCACGACTACTGAAACTCATATTGGTGACGGCATTCATAAATTGGCTCCCATTGAAGGCATCACCACGACGCAGGGGAATCTGAACGGCTGGTCGCGTCAGTACACCCGCTTGGATCAGGTCATTATAAGCTCGTTCACCGTAATAGATATAACCCACATTTTCCTCGGGCGTCCCGGTAACCATGGTATGGATAAAGCCATTGCGCTCAACCTGAACCGTGTGGAGAATGGCCTGGGTCGGGTTTTTCTTCAGGACGATCTCAATCCGGTTATCCAGTGCATAATGCCGGATAAACGAGTCATCCTCATTCGTCGTGAAGGTATAATGCTGGGCCAGATATTGTTGCATCATGCGGCTGCGGTACCAGGTTCCACCAGTTGGGGAGACAATGGGTTCGCCATTATATAATGCCACACTGTCATTGTAGGCGATGACGGACAAATAGCGATCCGGTGCGCCATTCAGCCAATTGACGAACTGGTTGCCGTAACTGTTGTCATAGCCATAATTGCTATCCAGAAAGCAGATGCGCTTCACATAGTCGGGAATGGTGGTCACACCATCCAGATAATTGAAAATAAACCGACCACCGCCGCTGTGTCCGGTCAAAACAATGAAGGGTGCATAATCCTGGAAACAGGCCAGGAGATATTCAACCGTTTGCCGAACGATGTCCTCTGCATTGGGAAAATTGGTCGTCCATGCTGGCCAGCTCATCTGCGATGCTTCCAGGTAAACCGTCACCAGATTGTAGTCGTGCATGTGTTCCCGTACAAAGCGGGTCTGAGCCCCGATATGTTGAATATCATAATGCCAGTCGTCACCGGCTTGCAGGATTTTCCCAACAGTTTGTTCAATGGTATTGCCATTTGGTAGTGCAAAAAGGGCGAGTCCGATAGGTTTGTCAGTCATGAATGAATCCACCGCTGGTGCGTTGATGTGCAGTGTCATTTGCTCATTCAAATGAAAAGTCGCGACCTGCTCGTCAAAATAGGGGCTGGTGGTGAAACCGGGTAATTGGGAAGAGGGCTGTGCCAGCGTTTTAGTGGCCAAAAGACTGAAAAGCAGGAGTATCGATTGGGCTGCAGAAATAAAATCAGAAGTTTTTGTGTGCCATGGAAATTTCATTTAACGCTCCAGTGTGAACCTCTTTTCACAGTTTTCGGAGGAGGAAAAATTAGTCTAATATAATAATCAAAAATTGGTTCCATTTGTCCTCCCTGGCAAATTTGGTCTATTTTCTCCCTGAATCAAGAATGTTATGCAGGTACGCTTGTCCATAAGTAGCGAATGTGTTCATTTCATCAGTAATCAGCGCATCCAGTGGTGTGGTTGTCACATCTGACTGTTTGACGATGGCGAGAATTTGATACAGCTCCGGGTCATCGCCCAACTCAATGGCTGAGTCGTTCACAAACTTGTCGGGAAATGTCCGGGAGATCATCCGATCCATTTTACGGGCATTTGCCGCTGAGATTCTGGATATTATTTGCCGGGGGACATTGGGCGCATATTCCGGCAACGGCATGTCAGGTGCTTTGACC
>MNWS01000150.1 GCA_001872685.1 Fidelibacterota bacterium CG1_02_48_14 | reverse complement strand
TCCTGGACATTGTATTCGGTTGCCGAGCTCTGCCAGTTAATACTGGTCACCACACCACTAATGCTCACCAGGGCACCCATTGATTGTTGCCGGGCTTGGGCAATGGTCATGTTCGTCACGACATACACCGTAACATCCACGGCGTCCGTATCGGTAGAATCCGTATCATCGGTTACCGTCAATTCAAATGAAAAGGTCGTGGTCTCCGTAACATTGGGAACCGTAAAGGTCACGACAGCCTGATTGGTTGCGCTTAATGTCACACCAGGACCGGCAGTCTGAGTCCAGGCGTATGCCACGATCGTCCCATCCGAATCGGTGCTGCCGCTGCCATCCAGGGTGACCACGTCGTCAATTTCAACCGTCTGATTCGGACCAGCGTTGGCAATCGGGGCGTAATTGGCGTTGGGGTCAAATGTCTGACCCACATTGATCGTGCCGGGAGAGTTGTGGGTGACAACCCATGGAGAAGCATCTGCTCCCAGGCGGGAAAACGATGTATCAACACCTGTTTCAGGATAAAAATTAGTTCCATCGTCCGTGCTTTCCATGAGGTTGCCGGCGAGGTCATTCATCGTTCCCTCATAGGCAACGCCGTCCACGATTGAACCATTCACACTGAGTTGAATGCCATCCGGGGAACCGTTTTGGATTGAAAATGTCCCTGCCGGTGTAAAGTCCACATTAAGCGCATTCGAAGCACCCACGACATAAAATCCGTAGCCGTCCGATTCATCGCTCAGGGTGATGTTACCCAAGTTGATGGTATTGTATGAGGTACCGTTGCTCCCATTCAGCAAGTCAACGACAACATTATTATAGGTGCCCGCCAATCCGGCTAATTCAAAAAATTCACCACTATCGGTACCGGGTTGATCGTAATCAATTTCATTGATAAAAATCTGGGCGTTGAGCACGCCTACAGACAGTACGGCCAAGAGCATTCTACGAAGATACATGCTAATTCTCCTTAAGACTTACCGGTAAGAGCATAGCTGGTACCAGTTTATATGTTTTTGTGAAGGTTTTCCGAAACGGAAAAAAATGGTGCTGTGTGCACAAATATTGAATGATCCCCTTTTCCATCAGCAACCGCGAAAATAGGTCCTGGTCACCCATTCTCCTAAAACGGATTTATAACGCATTAATAAGGACCCCGCCGTGATTTTGGCAGATTATGAACCGCTTTCCTCCCAGCCAATTTGCACCGCCAGCCAGGGCAAACCCCAGCTAATCCAGCTACCAGCAAGGAAATAGCGGATGAAACGCGCCATGTCCGTGTGATACCCCATGGAGATAAATATGAGATTCAGTCCATACACGCAAAAAACGAGTCCGGCTAATCCGGTTAACGTTTTCAATAACCCGGCTGGCCAACGCCACCCGGCGACACCCTTTAGAATTTTGCGTTCGTGCAGCACGCCACCCCAAAAGCCGATAAGTGCAGCGCCTGCTTTCAGTGTGGACCCTGGAACATCATGTGGAAAGGCCATGAACAATCCCATCAGGACAAAAAACCAGAAAAATATTTGACGGGTAGGACCAATGTGATGCCAGATTTTCGGATCAACCCTGAATAAATAGTAAAAACCGACCAGCGTGACCCCACCAATCAGGATGCCAGCGATAACATCGGTGGGAAAATGCACCCCCAGATAAACGCGCGACGCTGAAATCCCCACAACCAAAACGCCCGCAAGCCAGTAAGCCCAGCGTTTGTGAATTTCAATGGCCAGCCAACCCCATAAAACCATGGCGGTTTGTGCATGACCGCTCGGGAAGGAAAAATCTTCGGCGTGAACCAGGTGCTCAACCGATGGTCTGGGGATGGCAAAAATTTCCTTGAGAAAGCCATTCAGAACTGCCGAGAAAAGCAGAATTGCTCCGGTACGACCCATGATACCGCGATTCCACAACCAATAGCCGAGCGGCAAAACCAAGAGGAAAAAATATTCATCACCCAAAAATGAAAACCCTTTGAATATGGGTGTCAGCCAAGGGGTACGAAATTCCAGAATCCAGTCCATCATTTTCAGACCTCCCGTTGTTGTAGATCGCCCGACTTTTAGGAAGAACCTAAAATTTTTCCGGCATGTTCACAGTAGCAAATAAGTCGCCAAACGCGTCTGAATCCAAGTTCATCAGTCGCCGAACCAAGCTCAGCGGGACGGCAAAAATTCTCTCCTGACATGTTAGTTTGAACTCGTTTCAGGGTCTGGGAACAATCGGAGATTCTGAATCAAGCTCAGCCTGACACCAACTTACAAATCCGAGCGCGAATTTAATTAATCCCACCTTAGGCAGGTTTCTTAAATACCATCAATTTTTCCCGTCCCCGGCGCGGTTTGATCGTCGCAAAATGACTCCTGGCGGAACCCAAAGTGAACCCGACAGATTCAAATGTCTCGATGGTCTCCAATTCATTGAGTCCATACGGCGGACCACCAAGCCGATCTTCAATAGGAAACAACAGACTGATATACAGCCCATCCGGTTTCAGCAGATTCAACATAACCCGGGCGAAATCCGTTCGTCGCACCGGATCAACGGCACACAGCGTGACATACTCCACCACTGCATCAAAATTTCCCAAAAGCCGCTCCGGCAAATTGAAAAAGTCACACTCAATGATGTCAATTTCAACTTTCGCAGCATCCGCCAGCTTGCGTTGATGTCTAACGGCCGTCGCCGAGAATTCCAATGCGGTGACGTCAAAACCATTTTGGGCAAAGAGTACAGCATCATAACCCAAACCCGAACCCGGGAGACAGATTTTTCCCGGTTTGATGTCACCCATCGCAATCAAATCCTGAAACACAGGGGTCGCAGATCCCAGATCCCAGGCGGGTTCGCCGGCGGCGTAAATTGATTCCCAAAATTCGTGTTGAGAAACGGGTGATTTGTGCGCAAGTTTAGCCAGGGTATTGATCCTGTAATCTTTGTCAGTGACGGTCAGTTTAGTGTGACCCTCGTTCAAGCCAGCGCAAAGTTAATGGTCTTTCCTAAGCACCAAACTGAAAATATTTGAACTCGAAAAAAGAGGTCTCCCATGGCACAGAAACAAACCAAGCTCGAAAAAATTCGTAACTGCATTCGTACGATTCCGGATTTTCCCATCCCCGGTATTCAATTTCGTGATGTCACAACACTGTTTAAAGACGCGGAAGGCTTTCGACTCACAATTGATGCCATGAATGATGCTGTGAAAGATTTTGAATTTGATGCGGTTGCCGGGATTGAAAGTCGTGGCTTTGTTTTGGCTGGCGCGCTGGCCTACCGTCAGGGGAAGGGCTGCATTCTTATGCGGAAACCAGGAAAACTTCCAGCCGAATCCATCTCCGAAACTTACACATTGGAATACGGCACCAACACCCTGGAAGTCCATAAAGATGCCATCCAACCGGGTCAAAAAATTCTGGTCATTGACGATCTGCTGGCCACCGGCGGCACAGCACTGGCGGTGGCAAAGTTGGTTGAGCGACTGGGGGGAGAAATCGCGGCTTTTGGTTTTGTGGTTGATTTGCCCGCATTGAATGGCGCAGCCACGCTCAATGCGTATAAGATTTTTTCACTGGTGGCTTTTGAGGGGGAGTGAATAGTTGCGAATCCTACCCGGGAATCTGCATGAAAAATGAGGGGATTCAAATGCTTGGTCTCGGAAATACCACATGATGGATAACCCCTGACACAAGAGTGTCCTGGCTGGAAGAATTTTTTTTAAAATTGGACCATGCTGGACCCTAAGCAGAATTTCGACTGGCGTTAATATTACCGTATAGCGACCGGGTAACGATTTTCTCGTATACCTTTTGATGGCGGCTCTTGTG
>MNWS01000074.1 GCA_001872685.1 Fidelibacterota bacterium CG1_02_48_14 | reverse complement strand
CAAGAGCGTGATGATGGCAGCCGGCGATACGTTCCGGGCTGCAGCAGTCAATCAACTAAAAATTTGGGCAGACCGGACAGGGGCGCACCTGATCCGGAATGAAGCTGCTCGTGACCCCGGGGCGGTTGTCTATGACGCACTTCAGGCGGCTTTGGCTCGTAAAACCGATGTGGTATTAATTGATACAGCCGGACGGATCCACACCCAGAAAAATCTGATGGAAGAGCTGAAGAAAATTCGCCGCGTCATTGAAAAAGTCATACCGGAAGGTCCGCATGAGACGTTGTTGGTAATTGATGCAACCACCGGACAGAATGCGTTGATTCAGGCACAACAATTTTCAGAAGCTACTCCCGTAGATCATCTGTTTCTGACCAAACTGGATGGCACCGCAAAAGGTGGAATTGCCATCGCTATCAATCAGAAAGTCTCCATCCCGGTGAAGTATATCGGCATTGGTGAACAGGTGGATGACATTGAGCGATTCAATGCGGTGGATTATGTGAATGCAATCTTTGAGGGGTAGTTTTTAACCACAGATTACACAAATTTCACAAATTATTTGAGAACTGGCTCAAGGTGTCCCTGAGCTTTGCCTGTCCGGCTCTCGACGGATCGAAAGGCACCTTGAGTGGTGAATTACAGACAATATCGTAAGGATAGATCAATGCCTGAGAAAATAAATCAAATCAAAAAAGTTCATATCATCTCGTTGGGATGCGTGAAGAATACAGTTGACAGTGAAATCATCGCTGGCGGGCTGGAACGCGCCCAAATGCTATTGGTGGATGAACCGGAAACCGCTGACACGATTATCATTAACACGTGCGGATTCATCGGACCGGCACGCCAGGAATCGGTGGATGTCATTCTTGAAACGGCGGAGCTGAAAAAAACGGGTCAATTGAAGGATCTGTTGGTGGCCGGATGTCTGTCCGCGCGATACATGGACGAGCTCAGGGTCGAACTTCCGGAAGTTGACGCATTTTTCAAAACGGAAGATTTTGAAAATATTTTCCGTCATGTTGCCCATCGCAAACATTTGGCAGACGACCCGGAACATTTACGCAAATTGATGACACCACGCCATTACGCCTACCTGAAAATTTCAGAAGGGTGTGATAATGTCTGTTCATTTTGCTCAATCCCCATTATGCGCGGAAAGCAACGCAGCCGTACCATCGAATCCCTGGTGGAAGAAGCCAAATCACTCGCCAAACGCGGCGTAAAAGAGCTCATGGTGATCGGCCAGGACACCACGACCTACGGTTGGGATTTGCAGCCTAAAGCCTACTTGCATGACCTTTTAGCCGCACTTGATGAGGTGGATGGATTGGAATGGATTCGACTGCATTACGCGCACCCCTCGCATTTTTCCAGAAAATTGATTCCGGTCTTTGCCAATGCCAAACGGCTCGTCCCATACATCGACATGCCCGTTCAACACGGGTCAACTAAAATGCTCACAGCTATGAAACGCGGCCTTGACAATACCGGATTGCGCCGGCTGATCCTGGATATTAAGGCTGGAATTCCTGACGTGCGTTTACGGACCTCCCTGGTGGTCGGTTTTCCCGGTGAAACCGATGAAGATTTCGACACACTCATGGATTTTCTGGAGGAAGTTCAGTTCGATCGTGTGGGTGTGTTCACCTATTCGGAAGAGGAGGGGACGACGGGTGCCGAACTCAAAGATGATGTCCCTGAGGATGTGAAAATTCAACGACAAGATGCCATTATGAACCTTCAGCATCAAATCGCTCAGGAAAAAAATGAGTCGCTGATTGGCCAAACATTCAAAGTGATGATTGATCATCCGGATATGGAACAACCCGGTGTTTTTGTCGGTCGCACTCAGTGGGACGCACCCGAAATTGACAATCTGGTCTTTGTCGAAGGGAAGGCAGCAGTCGGAGAATTTTGCGAAGTGAAAATCCATTCAGCCGGACCGTATGAGCTTTATGGGGATATGGTTTTATAAAGCCACAATTCAACCATTCCGGGATTTCATACCCGCCACACCTGTGGCTATCTTTGGGAACCAACAACAGGAACCTTTATGAATAATCTATTCGATGCAATTACCTCGATGCCACCATCGAAACCCAATAAATCTGATGGAAAAAAACAACCAGCCCAAGACCAAGTGAAGACGCTGTATCTCATTGATGGATCGGCTTTGGCCTATCGCGCCCATTTCGCATTTATCCGCAATCCTTTAATTAATTCCAAAGGTCAATTGGTGAGTGCGGTGTTCGGTTTTACCAACTCCATTTTGAGGTTATTGATTGATCAAAAACCTGAATATCTCGCTGTGGTCATGGACAGTAAGGAAAAGACATTTCGCCACGAAAAATACCCGGCTTACAAGGGTACACGCGAGAAAATGCCGCATGAAATGTCCTCTCAATTACCGGTGATTGATGAAATTCTCGAGGATTTGAAAATTCCGGTCTTGCGCCAACCCGGTTTCGAGGCGGATGACATCATTGGAACATTAGCCAAACAAGCTGCTGCTGATGGTGCTTTGGTGAAAATTTTTACCGGCGATAAGGATTTTGCCCAGTTGGTCACCGATCTGGTGGTCATTCAAAATCCCAAAGACAACGCCATCTGGACACCAGCCTTCGTTAAAGAAAATTGGGGTGTGCCACCGGAAAATATCATTGATCTCCTGGGTTTGATGGGAGATGCCAGTGACAATGTCCCGGGAGTGCCCGGCGTCGGTCCGAAAACAGCCTTAAAACTACTCCAGTCCTATGGCACGATCGAGAATATGTATGCCCATATTGAAGATATTAAAAATCCAAAATTGAAAGAAAACTTGCTTGCCAATCATGAGCTCGCGCTGCTTTCCAAGGATTTGGTGACCATAAAAACCGATATGGCGTTGCATCTGCATTGGGCCGAATCACGACGCGCAGAAATTGATAAAGAAAAGCTCGTTCATCGTTTTCAGGAGTTGGAATTATTTGCATTCATCAAGCTAATTGATTCGGTTCCCGGAGCAAGCATCACCAGCAATTTTCCCAAGGTTGAAAAACATTATTCAATCGTTCGTAATCAACGCGAACTCGAAAAACTGGTGGAAGAATTATCGCGTAAAACCTTGGTGGCATTTGATCTGGAGACGACTAGTCTTGAACCGCATGACGCGAAAATCGTCGGTCTCTCGTTCTCATGGGAAGCAGATCAGGGCGTTTATGTCGCGGTGCAATTCCCCGAAGCAGGTGGTGACGATTTTACCGCGAATGACACGGCATCCGTTCTATCAACGCTCAACCCCTTTTGGACGAATGGGAAAATTGCGAAGACCGGTCAAAACCTGAAGTACGACTTGTCCGTGTTGTTTGCTCACGACATCAAGGTCGAGGGCGTCGTTTTTGATTCGATGCTGGCCGCGTACCTGGTGAACCCGGGTGGGCGTGGCTACAACCTGGATGAGCTGGCACAACAGGTTCTGAATTACCAAACCATAAAAATCGAAGATTTGAATGTCAAAGCAGAGCCGGACGGATCGTTCCCCATGCACACTGTTCCATTGGAGGATATTGCCTTTTATGCCGCGGAGGATGCGGATGTCGCGCTGCAGTTATCAAACGATTTGAAGGGTAAAATTTCAGATCAAAATTTGGACCCGGTGTTGGCGAAGATCGAACTGCCGCTCATGCATGTCCTGGTTAAGATGGAATGGGACGGGGCATTTGTGGATTCAGACATTCTCAATGAAT
>MNWS01000051.1 GCA_001872685.1 Fidelibacterota bacterium CG1_02_48_14 | reverse complement strand
ATAATCCGTTAATCCATTGATCACCGGGACGGTAGCATATTGAGCCAGCTCAAGCATGTGTATATGCTCAAATAGACGCGCCATAATCCAATTGTTATATCCTGAGATGACCCTGGCGATGTCCTTCACGGATTCCCGTTTACCGATACCAATGTCATTAGGTCCCAGATAGAGTGCGTGTCCGCCAAATTGGAACATCCCTGTTTCGAAACTGATCCGTGTTCTGGCCGATGGCTTTGAAAAAATCATGGCCATACTCTGACCCTTGAAAAAATGATGTTCAACGCCATCCCGAACCATCTGCTTCAGTTTTTTGGCAATTTCAAAAGTTTCGTTAATCTCAGCAGGTGTAAAGTCAGTGACCTGTAAAAAATCGCGTTTCACAAAAGCTCCTTTTTGTCTTGAGTAATACAGACTGATTAAAAAATAGATTTCCGAAAAAAAACCGCCAACGATGGATGTGGCGGTTGAGGGGGGTGTTTATTTGAAACTGAAGACCTGCTAATTCAAAGTTGCATCGAAATGGACAATTTTGTTGCATGATCTATTTTGCCGAATGAAAATCAGAACTTACAGGATATAGCGACTCAAGTCCTGATCTTCGATGTAGTTTTTAAAGGTCTCAGTGACTTTTTTCTTGGTAATACGGATTTTTTTTGATTTCACAATGTCTGGGAGATCAAACATATATTCATCCAGCAACCGACTCATGATGGTATGCAATCTCCTGGCCCCAATGTTCTCAGTGGTTTCATTTACCTTGAAAGCAACCCGGGCAATCTCAGCAATAGCGTCATCATTAAAACTGAGTGTTGCGCCATCGGATTCTACCAATGCCTGATACTGCTTGATCAATGCTGCTCTGGGCATTGTCAGAATCTTCACAAAATCATCCTCAGTCAAATTATCCAACTCAACCCGGATGGGGAATCGTCCCTGCAATTCCGGGATCAAATCCGACGGTTTGGAAATGTGAAAGGCTCCTGCGGCAATGAAGAGAATATGATCCGTCTGAACCGTACCATATTTGGTTTTTACCGTACTCCCT
Organism: Fidelibacterota bacterium CG1_02_48_14; assembly: GCA_001872685.1. Classification (GTDB taxonomy): domain Bacteria; phylum Fidelibacterota; class UBA8477; order UBA8477; family UBA8477; genus UBA8477. Next base: position 2,921 of record MNWS01000051.1, on the reverse strand, counting down.
TCAACGATGGGAAGAATGTCGCGTTGAACACCTTCACGGGAGACATCGGGACCCGAGCCAGAATTTTCACCGGCTATTTTGTCGATTTCGTCAATGAATACAATGCCAGCTTCTTCTGCGCGACGCACCGCTTCAGCCTGTACTTTATCCATGTCAATCAGTTTAGCCGCTTCTTCTTCAGTGAGCAGTTTCCGGGCTTCAGCAACACTGGCTTTTTTGATCCGATTCTTTTTCGGCATGGCATTTCCCAGGATGTCCTGAAGATTAATACCCATCTCATCCAGCCCTAACGGTCCAAAAACCTGCATCATAGGTGTTGCGTCTTGCTGAACTTTCAACTCCAATTCCCGGTCTTCAAAATCCCCGGCCATGAGTTTTTCATAGAGTTTGCTTCTGGTTTTTTGATAGCGCTCAAAGTCCGGATCATCCTGATTCGAATTCAGTGGGCGTTTTACCGGTGGCAACAGCAAATCCATGATGCGCTCGTTGGCATTATCCACAGCTTTGGTGTGGACGGTAGCCTGTTGCTCCCCTTTAACGATATTAAAACTGACCTCCACCAGATCACGAATGATGCTCTCAACATCGCGTCCGACATACCCAACTTCTGTAAATTTAGATGCTTCCACCTTGATGAATGGTGCTTGTGCCAGACTCGCCAGCCGACGGGCGATTTCGGTCTTGCCGACGCCTGTTGAACCGATCATGATAATGTTATTTGGAAGAATTTCGTTTTTAATGTCACTGGAAACCTGTTTCCGGCGCCAACGATTTCGCAAGGCGATAGCCACTGCGCGTTTGGCAGCGTCCTGTCCGATGATGTGCTTATCCAGCTCTTCGACGATTTCACGGGGTGTGTAAGCTTTAATATTTAATTTGGTCATAAACCTTCCGAATCAATTATACTCAGGTTTTTGATTTTAACTCTAATACGGTGATATGGCGATTGGTATAGATACAAATATCACCAGTAATCTCCATGGATTTCTGGACAATTTCACGTGCGTTTTTCTTACCGGCAACGATGAATGCCCGGGCAGCGGCGGTTGCATAGGGGCTGCCGGAGCCGATGGATAAAACGCCATCATCGGATTCAAGGACATCCCCGGTACCGGAGATAATCAAGCCATGCTCCTTGTCCATGACCACCAGCATGGCTTCCAATTGCCGCAAATATTTATCCAGACGCCATTCCTTAGCCAATTCCACGGCGGCTCGCACGAGATCACCATTAAACTCCTCAAGGCGGCCTTCGAATTTTTCAAAAAGCGCGAAAGCGTCTGCTGCGGCACCGGCAAATCCGGCTAAAACCGTGTCATTAAAAAGCGTGCGAATCTTGGTAGCTGAATGTTTCATGACGGTATCACCAAAGGTTACCTGACCATCACCGCCCAGGGCAACCTTGCCGCCAATGCGCACGCCTAATATCGTAGTGGCATGAAATTTTTCCATAAATCAACCTAATTAGTTGGGATTCTTGTATCGAAATTTGGGTTTAAAAATTGGCTCAACACGAGGCAAATATAGAGAACGAACCCCGTCGCGCAACCCATTTCACGGACGGGGTTCGTGGTGTAATAATCAGAAAGTTTACCAGGTTGGTTTTTGGCTTTTCAAGTATTTGAAAATGTCAGACTGGGGTGTTAAAACCACCTTGGTTTGATCATTAAAAATCTTTCCGTATGCCTCCAGTGAGCGCACAAATTCGTAGAAATCCGGATCCTGCTGAAAAGCTTTGGCGTAGATTTTAATGGCTTCAGCTTCACCTTCACCGCGAATGCCCTGGGCCAGCTTATAAGCATCAGCCAAAATGACTTCACGGTCACGATCGGTTTGAGCTTTGATTTTCACGCTCTCCTCAGCGCCTTCGGAACGAAATTGCTTAGCCTTCCGACTGCGTTCCGCACTCATGCGATCGAACACTGCCATTTCATTCTGGGGTGGGAGATCAGCGCGTTTAATACGCACATCCAGAATTTCAATACCATAATCATTAGCTGACTCTGCCGCTGCAGTTACCACACGTCTCAACAGCGAATCGCGTTTTGTGGCAACGATTTCATGCATGAGGTGTTTACCCAACTCAACACGCAAACTGGAATAAATGATGTCATCCAGCCGACTATGAGCCTGGTCAACGGTACGCATAGACTGGAGAAACAAAAGTGGATCGGTAATGCGCCATTGGGCGTAATTATCCACAATCAGATTCTTCTTATCCTCAGTCAATATCGTATTGGGTGCAGAATCGTATTCCAGTAAACGATTATCGAATTTGTTAACCGTACGCCAGAATAGTTTAAAATGCAGCCCCGGCGTCTTTACAGTTCGAATAGGTTTACCAAATTCCAGAATGACCACTTGTTGTGTTTCATCAATGGTGTATGCGCTGCCCCAAAACAATCCCAGGGCTACGACCAAAATGAGAATGGTGATAATGTTTCTCATTTTGCACCTCCCTTACCTGCGACCGCTCCGGTTGTGGGAGAAACACCCAACACATTAACCATGCTTCCGGCATCTTTCCCATCAACGATATAATTTTCCGTTTGAGCCAGAACATTTTCCAGAGTTTCAAGATACATACGGGTACGTGTGACATCCTTCGCCAATTTGTATTGGGCTAAAATTTGAGTAAAACGATCCGCATCGCCTTCGGCCTCTTTGACCCGCTTCTGCTTGAAAGCTTCAGCTTCCTGGGCGATTTTGGCAGCTTCACCACGTGCTTGTGGGATGATTTCGTTGTTGTAGCCCATGGCCTGGTTGATCACCTTCTCTTTGTCCTCCTTAGCCGACTGGACATCCTTAAAAGCTGGTGCAACCTCTTCTGGCGGCGCTACATCCTGCAGTTTGACCTGTTGTACAAAAATACCGGCCTGATATGAATCCAGGACACTCTGGAGTAAATCCCGGGTTTCATT
>MNWS01000182.1 GCA_001872685.1 Fidelibacterota bacterium CG1_02_48_14 | reverse complement strand
AAGCGGGAGCACCGGGAAAAATCAAAACGCCGCAATTGGATTGAAGGCAAGTTTGGAGAGGGCAAGCGCAGATACGGCTTGGGCTTGGTGATGGCGAAAACCAAACAGACCAGTGAAAGTTGGATTGCCATGGTGATCTTTGTGATGAATATCGCCCGAGTCTGGCGCGATATATTTTTGGCTCATTTTTTAGGGTCTCTAAATGGCTTCTTTCGACATATCCGGCTAAAATTATGTGGTGAACTGACGATTAAAGCCAACTCCTTTACCCATACCCAGCTATGGGGTCCTGCGGCATGAGACTTATTGAGGAACCTCTAATTATTTCGGAGTAATCGTTGAAAAATATTACTCGATTCAGCTTCGATAATATTGCTTTAGCATAACAGCTGATATTTTTGGGGAAAGGTCAGTGCAACGACGAATAATATTATTTGTTATTAATATACGCCGATATTAAACTCCAAATAGATGGTTAAAAGCAGATTTATAGAGAAGACTAGAATTAGAGTGGCGTGCTGTGTGCCTTGCTTGCAAAACTTAAGCATTAGGAACGGGAGTTAATACTAACGCTATGCAAAACCTAAATTGTTTTCGAAATCGGCTAGCTCTTATTCAATTTGCATCAGGAAGGATGATTTTGCTTAAAATCTCAATTTATATGGGGTTAATGTTAATGATAGAGTGCACTAGCGCTACAAAGATAAAAGGTAATAACATCAGCAATGACCAAACCTTACAAAAACACACAGGTGGCATTACTGGAGTCGTCAAACTTAAAAGACCTTGGGAAAGTGATACCGCGTTTATCTATCTACGTTACCCAATTACAATTGGGTTTGATAGTAGTGAGCTATTTTACTCTAAGATCGATACAATATATCCGCCATACAGTCGTTTTTTTATTGATGATCTTATCCCGGGTCCATATGCAATTATTGTTACCAATAATGCATGTAAGCTTAAAGGGAAAAGCGAAAGAATACAGCATTACACAAGTTTTACAGGCATGAGTATAAACTTTGGAATAGTGATCAAACCCGACACTCTTTCTGTTATTATGGATACATTGTTCTCTCCAGGGCGTATGATTGGAAGACTGCGTGATGATATCTTCGCAAGAGTTCAAGACCTAAGGATATTCAATTCTAAAAATGATCGAATAATATTTAAGACTATTAATAACAACAACAAAGAACCTTAATGAATGCGAAGGAGTGCATGATGTTTAAAAAAGTTTTAATTATTACTTTATTTAATGTGATTATTCAATTGTATGGACAAATAACGCCAGAATATACATGTGGCCTTTCGCCATATGCTGAGGGGGCTGAGCGTGGCGAGTGATCAAAGGGCAATTTTACTGAACTTTATTCATCCAATCTGCTTGTAAACCAGTTTGGGCATCTCAACAGTCTCCTCACCAATCTCAAAAACCTGATCCAATTGTGTCAGCACCGAATCCAAGGTGGTCTTTTTGTTCGCGTGAATGGTGATCAATGCGTCACCGGCCTGGATTTTATCCCCCAGCCGTTTGTGGATAACAAAACCGGTATCCGGATCAATCACATCGCTGGATTGACGACGACCAGCGTCCAGTTCGATGCCGAGGAATCCCAATTGCATCGTATCAACCGCTTGCAGATACCCGGAGTGAGCAGCCTTGAAATCAACTTGCAAGCTGGCTTTGCTGTGTAATTCTGGCTTTTCCAAAACTTTAGGGTCACCCCCATGCAGCCGTGCCGTGGCGATGAATTTTTCCAGCGCGGAACCGTCATCAATGACGCCTTGTTGTTTTTTTAATGCGTCATCATCACTCAGACTGTGATCCGCCATTTTTAGAATCTCATTACCCAGTGCAAAGGTCACTTCCATCAAATCTGCCGGACCTTCGCCGCGCAGACAAGCGAGCGATTCCTCTACCTCAAGCCAATTCCCGATATAGCGTCCCAGTGGCTGATTCATATCGGTAATGAGTGCGGTTGTGTGAATGCCATATAATTGACCAATTGCCACCAAGGAGTCAGCCAATGCTTTGGAATCGTCATAGGTTTGCATAAACGCACCGGATCCGGTTTTCACATCTAATACCAGTCCCTGAATCCCTTCCGCGATTTTTTTACTCATAATACTGGCCGAAATGAGCGGAATGGAGCGGACAGTAGCCGTCACATCCCGCAGGGCGTAGAGTTTTTTATCCGCAGGACAGATATTCTGTGTCTGGCCAATCAGGCTGACGCCATTGGACAACACCATGTCGTGAAATTGGTCGGCTGACAGGTTCACATTGAATCCGGGAATTGATTCCAGTTTGTCAAGGGTACCCCCGGTGTGTCCCAATCCTCGACCCGAGATCATGGGGATTTTAATGCCCAAGACCGCCAAAATCGGAGCCAGAATCAGGGAAACTTTGTCACCCACGCCACCGGTGGAATGCTTATCTGCCACGAATCCTTCCGCTCCGGAAAAATCCAACCGGTCGCCGGATTCCAGCATCACTTTGGTGAGAGCCAGCATTTCTTCATTGGTCATGCCTTTGATAAAAATGGCCATGAGCAGCGCACTCATCTGGTAATCGGGAATGGCGTTTTGGGTATAGCCATTCACGAAAAATGTGATTTCTTCCGGGGTTAATTCCATTCCGTATGATTTTTTTTCGATGATCTGATAGGGCAGCATAATGATTAAACCTTTGTTTCTGAGTTGGGCGGATAATGTAATGCGGGAGCAGAGCAAGGATTAACCACGAATTGCACGAAAATCACGAATTATATGAAAGGTATAAACCACAGATTTCACAGATTACACGGAGTTATTACTGGGAATTTAGGACAAATACCGTTTGTCTGTCTCCCAAAAGGATCCTCATTGGATGGGCTTGTCGAAGACCAAGGTGTATTCATCTAAATCTGAATTCAATAATGCCAAGGTACTAGTCGACGACGCACAGGGAGATATTTTGACAAGATGTTTTTTAGCGAAATTCGCGTAATTCGTGTCCCCAGGGGATCCCTTCGAGGAAATTCGTGGTTTCTAAAAATAATCTATGACTAACTGTCTTGCCGTTGATATTCATCCGCCAAATGCAAATAATGATCGCAACCTTCCGACATACGGGAAAACATCTCGTCGTTGACTTCACCCCGTTGTTTGGCAGGAACGCCGGCCCACAGTGTGCGTGCCGGAACAATCTCGCGTTCTTTGATCAGTGCATTGCCGGCGATCAGGCAGCCTGCGCCCAGGTCAGCCCAGCTCAAAACCGTCGCGCCCATGCCGATCAGGGCATGGTCACCAACTCTACAGCCATGCACGATTGCTGCATGCCCGACGGTAACACGCTTCCCGATCAGACAGGGACCGTCCTCTGATTCCACATGAATAATCACACCATCCTGTACATTCGTCTCCGCACCGATTACGATCCGGTTCAAATCGCCGCGAATAACCACATTATACCAGATATTCACCCGGGGACCGATCTCCACATCACCAATGATCACCGCATTTTCCGCAATCCAGGCTGTTGGGTGAATTTTGGGTGTTTTCCCCTGATATGGACGAATGATCATACCACTTCCCGGACTATTTCACCAGCCAGCGTGCCTTGGAGATTTCCCCGATCAGACCTGCTCAGGGTTACCGGCAGAATGGATTGACTAATATTCTGAGTGGCGGGGACCTGAACCCGCAAATAATTGCGCGTGTAACCACTGGCCAGTCCGTCCCGGAACTGATCAAATAGAACCTTGAGAGTCTGACCGGAAAATTTCTCAGCATAAGCGAATTTCAATTTTTGACTCACTTCATGTAACACGACACTGCGGCGTTTTATTTCGTGGAACTGTACCGGATTGTCCAGCTTGGCAGCCACCGTACCTTCCCGGGGACTATATCGAAAAATGTGGAGATAGGTGAATGGTTGAGCTTGAATGAACGCGGTGGTCTTTTCAAAATGCGCTTCCGTTTCGCCGGGAAAACCCACAATCACATCGGTTCCCAGTGCTGCGGTAGGTAGAATCGTCCGGAATCGCGCCATTAATCGGGCATATTCTTCCAGCCGGTATTTCCGGTTCATAGCGCTGAGTTGGTCGTCATTTGCCGATTGCAACGGAATATGGAGATGGTCACAAATGACTTTGGACCCGGCCACCAGGTGCAACAGATCGTCGGTGACCGTATTGGGTTCGATGGAGCTCACGCGTACCCGATCCAGTCCGTTGATCTGTTCCAACGCGGACAGCAAATCCACCAGATTCTGTTTGCCGTTAGCCGTATGGTATGTGCCGATATTTATCCCCGTGAGAACGATCTCCCGGTAGCCCTGATCCACTAATTTTCGAGCTTCGTCAATGGTCTGTGTGAACGGCCGACTCCGGGCTTTGCCGCGAGCGAAGGGAATGATGCAATAACTGCAGTAATAGTCACAACCTTCCTGAATTTTAAGAAAAACGCGCGTGCGGGAGGTCGCTGAGATAAATCCATCTTCGGAGACTGAGGTGAATTCCCCTTCGTCATTCACGATGGTGAGTGGCTCTTCCAGTTTGCCATGTTGGAGCTTATTAAGATGATCGAAAATGTGGTATTTTTCGTCATTCCCCAGAATCAGATCCACGCCATTAATGGTCTGAATATCCTCTGGTTTCACCTGGGCGTAGCAGCCGGTTACGACTACTCGTCCTCTGGGAGAATTCCGAATCGCCCGACGAATGGTAGCGCGACTTTTGGAATCGGCGTCGTTGGTGACAGTGCAGGTATTAATGATCGTCAGGTCAACTTCCTCTCCGAACGGACGCACGCGAAATTGATTTTCCTCAAACTTGGCCATAATGGCGTCAGATTCAGATTGATTGAGCTTGCAGCCTAATGTCTTAAAGCTGACCGATTGGATTGGTTTGTCACGATCCATGGGGCAATGATATTTGTCGGATGAGGATAAAGCAAAGAGAGAATGGGGAACCGTGAGCTTTGTTATCTGAGCCTGGAGGTCAATATACCCGGTTGTCATGCTGAGGTGGTCGAAGCACAACCGGGATTAATATTCGAAAGTTATCATTGATGGATTTACGGCTTCCCAGTACATGCCGATACCTGATTTTTTCGAGGAAAAAGACAAAAATTTGTCCTTCGACCCTGCTTTGCCCGGGCAGGCAAGGCTCAGGAAGACAAATTTTATTTTAGGTTCCGATCTGCGTCAATCCGTTCCATCGTCGAAATCCGTGTCCCATTATTTCGTTCTCGTACTCGTACTCGATTCCCGATTTACATTCTCTCCTCCCAACCCTATGTTTTCCCACCTAAAAACGATAAGAGGATAAAAACCATGCCACAACTCAAACCCGATGTCCTCCATGGTATCGTAAAAACCCTTTGGTTAGAGTCGGACGACCTGAAGGGTAATCCTTGGGATGATCCCGTCAGGCGGCGAATTGATGTCTATTTTCCGCCGGGATTCGATGAAAATTCCGGTGAACGACTTCCGGTTGTATACGATCTGGTAGGGTTTACGGCCGGTGGTCCGGCACATACTGCCTATAAAAATTTTGGCGAATCGTTACCGGAACAGATGGATCGGCTCATCGCAGACGGCAAAACCAAACCGGCGATTCTGGTGTTTCCGGATTGCTTCACCAAGTTGGGCGGTAATCAATACATCAACAGCGCTGGCGTGGGGCAGTGGGCAGATTTTATCCATGAGGAGGTCATCCCCTTCATCGAAGCCGAGTTACCTGTGCTACCCGGGAAAAAACATCGTGGCGTGTTTGGCAAATCCTCTGGTGGTTATGGTTCCATAATCTATGGGTTGAGATATAGCGAGTATTGGAATGCCGTAGCGTGTCATTCCGGGGATATGTACTTTGATTTTTGCTACCGCACCGATTTTCCTAAAACGCTGGACATCCTGGCGCGACATGAACGCTCGATTCCACAGTTCATTGAGTATTTTCACGCCGCAGACAAAGTCTCCGGTGATGATTTCCACTGTTTAATGACATTAGCCATGGCTGCCACCTATGACCCGGATCCAGCAAATCCAAAGCAGATTCGCTTGCCAGTTGATCTGCATACTGGCGAATTTGATGAAGACCGCTGGCAAAATTGGCTCAAGGACGACCCGGTCTATTTGGTGGACGAACTCCATGCGAACTTGAAGCAGTTGAAATTATTGTACATCGACTGCGGAAGCGTGGATCAGTATCATTTGGCGTATGGTGCCCGGCAGATGCATCGAAAACTTGAGCATTATGGCGTTGACCATGTTTATGAGGAATTTCCCGATAACCATAGCAGCGTGAATTACCGTTTTGACCGGTCGCTGCCGCTCATCATTGAAGCGTTGCAGAAGTAGTAAAAATTGCCCTTCGACAGAGCTCAGGGAGACAATTTTTACAAGTAGGAGAACTATCTGAACATTTGCCATCAATCAGAATGTGAATGACATTATGAACATGACGAAAACCATCATATCCCGGATAAAAATGATCACGCTGGCCCTGCTCATCATCACCAGCTCAGCCGCTGCTTGTACTGTGGGTGTGGTCAGTGGAAAAGCGACAGCCGATGGTATGCCCCTGCTGTGGAAGAACCGCGATTCCAGCAATCGGGACAACGAAGTGCTCTATTTCAAAGGTCCCCGATACGAGTTCATGGGTGTCATTAATGCGGGTGATTCGACCCAGGTTTGGATGGGATTGAACAGCGCCGGTTTGGCCATTATGAACTCGGAATCACGCGATCTTCCGGGTAATCGCTTTGACGACGAAGGTCGGTTCATGAAATATGTGTTGGGTAATTTCGCGACGGTTAAAGAGGTGGATAACTACCTCAAATCCACCAACAGCCAGGGTCGCGCCGTGACCAGCAATTTTGGTGTCATTGATGGCCAGGGTGGTGCCGGATTTTTCGAAACCGGCAATCATTCCTACACCTATTTTGATGCCAACACGGCTCCGGATGGCTTTTTGGTGCGAGCGAATTTCGCCGAAACCGGTAATGGTGATGGCTACGGCTATTATCGTTGCGATCGCGCCAAGGAGCTGATCCAGCCAATAGCGCGCAAACACCAAATGACCTATCGCTACCTCTTGCAAAATGTCAGTCGTGATATTCAAGCCGCTACCTGCAATCCTTATCCGTTAGCCACGACCAAAATAGACACCGTCCCAACACGAGGCACCGTTAATCGGCATCGCACGGTTTCCGTGGCAGTGTTTCACGGTGTGAAATCGGGTGAAAATCCCTATTTCGCCACCATGTGGACGGTTTTGGGTGAGCCCGTCGCCGGGTTGGCAGTACCACTGTGGGTTGCCACAGCGGAACCAGGTAAACTGATGCATGGGAAAAAAGGCGCCGCAATGAATCACGCCATCCAACGCATTGAGGGTCAGGTTTATACCGAAGTTGCAGACTCCACCGTGATCAGTCCGCGCGATATTTTCCGTGTAACGGCAGGGTTTCAGGCTGTGGAAACAGGATTTTTTGATCTCACAGATCAGGCACTGGCAGAATGGCGTTTACGCTATGATTACGCTCGGGGAATGGAACGATTACAGAATTTGATTCAAACCACCGCATATAATGTCCTGACCTACCGCTCAAAAGCAGTGGAATCGCAGTAATTTCTCTCAGGTATTGCCCGCAAAAAAAAATATTGGATGATGAAAAAAATGGCAGCTTATTCAGCCGCCATTTTTTCCGGAAGTGAATTGAATTTCCTAT
>MNWS01000256.1 GCA_001872685.1 Fidelibacterota bacterium CG1_02_48_14 | reverse complement strand
CAATGGTGGATCACTGAAACGGACATTGATGGTTATCGTTTTGATGTTGCCGAATTGGTTCCCAATGATTTCTGGATCAGGGCGAAAGCAGCTTGTCAGGAGGTAAAACCGGAAGTTTTTTTCCTGGCGGAAGGAGCCAAACCCGAGCTGCACCTGAGTGGTCATGATATGACTTATAGTTGGAATGTCTGGGATCTGTTAACACAGGTCGCACAGGGCAAAACGCCGGTTTCCCGTCTTAAACAGACGATCGAAATGGAGAAATTTCAATATCCACAGGGTTCACTGCGGATGCGATTTACTGAAAATCACGACAAAGAGCGGTCCCGAGCTTATATCGGTGATGCCGAATTGAACCTGACAGCCTGGGCGTTTGTGGCTTTAATGGATGGAAATCCGCTCATCTATGCGGGTCAGGAGATCGGTGCGACCCATAAACCCGGCCTGTTTGAAAAAGAGGTCGTCCAGTGGTCGAAGGGGGATAGAAATCTGGAAAAACAGATGTCGGATATTCTTAAATTGCGTAAAAAATATTTAAATAATGATAGTCCGTTTAAGGTCATTCTGGTGGAGGATCAAAAGAAAATCATCGGATACCAGCACGATCCCATCGTGGCTTTTTTCAATTTTTCGGATGAACCGTTCACCTTCAAAGCACACGGTGCTGAAACTATTTTGGCTGGCGGCCTTATCGAAACACCCTCGGGATACCTATTACCGGCCAAACAATTTGGAGTATTTAAATGAAACGACTGACCCAATGGATTGCCATTTTACCAATATTTATCTGGGCTCAACCTGCGACCTGGGTGCCTGAATTTCCCACGAACAACAGTTCGGTTATCATCTACTATGATGCCGTCTCCGGGACGTTACCGGACAATGCCACCATCATGCATATCCACATGGGAATCAACGGTTGGACCAATGTGACCGACGAATTGATGACCAGCGAGGGCGGCGGGCTGTGGTCGTTTGAGTACGCCATTGGTCCGGAGATCACACAGATTGATTTTGTATTTACCACCGATTTCAACAGTTGGGATAATAACGGCTCTCAGGACTGGCATATTTCCGTGAGTGAAGCCGGACTTTATACGCCATTAAATCCGGGTCCCAATGACACGATCCGAATCCAGATTGCGAATAATGTTGGTGGAAATATTTGGTGGGGTGTGAATAGCTGGACCGCTCCCATTGCTGCGTATCAACCAACCGGAAGTATTGATGGTGATCCGGGGTTATCCATTGAGACACCCCTGAATGGTCCCGATACATCCGGCTATTATAGCATTGCCGTTGGACCGTTCAACCAACCGGGACAGCCCGTGAGTGAGATGAATTTTGTCTTCCATTGGTCCGATGGAACCTGGGAGAACAACAACAATCAAGATTATAAAATCACCATGAATTTCGAACCCACACCCGCTGATCCCACCGTGAGCATGACCAATATTACCGAAGGTCAGTCACTGGATGCGATGCAAAATGTGTCCGTCTCGACCCTGAACGCGACCTATAGTGAGGTTCGGATTGACGGACTATTACGCATGGTCTCCTCCGCGGCTGATTTTTCGTTCACGCTGAATACATCCGATCTAAGTTATGGAAAACACACACTATACGCATTTTCCCGCGCTGGCAATAATCGTGTCATGTTTGACATGAAAACGGTCTGGAAAATTCCGCCGATTGAGTTTGCGGCCTTACCGCCCATGGATTATGTCGGCGTCCATGATCGGTTGGATGGAACGGTCACCTTCGCATTGTTGGCGCCGGCAAAACGATTTGTCGCTCTTATTGGTAGTTTCAACAATTGGGATGGTCAGGCCAATCTCCTGGCTTTCGATTCGACCCGGAATATCTGGTGGACAAACCTGGCGTTGGCGGACGGTACCCATGAATACATGTATCTGCTTGATGGTACGAAAAAAGTGGGTGACCCCTTCGGCAATTTTGTTCACTGGACTGACCAATTTGGGAATCCGAATTCTTCCATTGATAACCAAAAAACGGTGCTCACGCTTGGTGAATCGGAATTCGACTGGACTGACGATAATTACCAACGACCAGCCATGAACGACTTGATCATATACGAATTATTGATGCGTGATTTTACGGACAGTCGTGACATCCAGGGCGTCATCAGCAAGTTGGATTATCTCCAGAGCCTCGGCATTAATGCTATTGAGCTCATGCCGAATTACGAGTTTCCGGGTACAAGTTCATGGGGGTATAACCCGGCATTTTTCATGGCGCCGGAGGCTTCTTACGGTTCGGTAAATGACTTCAAACAACTGGTGAATGAAGCACATGCCCGTGGTATCGCCGTGTTAATGGATCTGGTTTTTAACCATGTTGACGGGAGCTCACCAGCCTACCAGATGTACGGGACGAATTATGACGACTCGCCTTATATCCATGCCGAACAAAATGAGTGGGGCTTTCCGGATTTGGACCATGGGCGGGAGGGCACCAAACTTCTCACGAGTCGCACGGTGAGTTACTGGATTGATCAATTTCACATTGACGGTTATCGCTACGACAATACCACCGGTATTGGCTGGAGCGGTTTGAATGACTTCGGCATCAGCTATTTCAGTTATGCTGCCTGGCAGACCGATAATGATGTCTACCAGGTTGCGGAGCATTTTGGTGCCGATATTGGATCGATTATCAACGCCACGAAGATCCGTTCCCATTGGCACGATGCTTTTCACGATCAGATGAAAGCCAACCTGCGACAGGGCAGTTTTGAGGGTTCTTCCTACGGCGATATGAATAAAACGGAACGCGGTATCAATTACGCCGCGGACGGGTTTAATAACCTTGAAGCCTGTGTGAATTATCTCGAGTCCCACGATGAACAGCGGGTGATTTGGGAAGCACAGACAAACGGTATGACCTATGCACAGGCAGTTCAGAAAGCGAAACTGGGTGCTGCAACGCTCTTTACAGCAGCCGGAATTCCCATGTTTTATATGGGTGCTGAGTTTGGAATGGACACTGAAAGAACGATTGATTACAATACGTTACGATGGAATTACCTTGACAGTCCGGCGCAATTGGGCATTTTGGAGTTCTACGAGCGTCTGATCTGGTTGCGTAATCATTTTCCGGCCCTCCGGAGCAACAATGTCGACGTCGTCGCCAAAAGTAACACGACGAAAACCATTGTTTACCACCGGGTGCAGGATGGAACACCAAGTGTCGTCGTTGCACTGAATTTCAACACGACGAATCAAACGCTTGACCTGCAATTCCCCGGCAGCGGAACCTGGTACGAGTTCGTTGACGATGATACCCTGACTATCGAATCAAACTGGTACGCCGGGTATGTCCTGCCGGCTTCTTCGGCAAAAATATTTACGACGGATCATCTCTGGTTGGGTGTCGCGGACGAACCGGTACGGACAAAAACATTTATGCTGCACCCCGCTTTTCCGAATCCTTTCAATCCTTCCACGAAAATCAATTGGACCCTTCCGAACCAGGCGGATGTGAAAATCGGGATTTATGATTTGAGGGGACGGGAAGTTTGGACGGAACATCTGTCAGCAGTCCCATCCGGTGATTATGGCACGATTTGGCGCGGCGTTACGAATGACGGAAAGCAGGCTGCGACCGGTGTCTACATTTTAAAATTTGACGCGGGGACCTTCTCGGCAGCTCAAAAATTGATTCTCATGAAATAATTGGGTGAGTTCACCAATTTCTGGAAACGATCAGGAGCGGTGACCCGTTGAGGGACAGAATAATTGTCAGACGCAGCAGTAGGGCCTTGGCAAGCATTTCATAAGATGGTGTTATTTAAAGGTAATACGCCTGATAAATTCGCTGCGCATGTTGGAGGTCGTGGTGTATATTGGCACCAATTAGATTTGAACGGACATTCAGATAGAAAAAAATGACCCATTCAATATT
>MNWS01000183.1 GCA_001872685.1 Fidelibacterota bacterium CG1_02_48_14 | reverse complement strand
GAACTGTTTTCACAAATGTATCTTTCTAAGAAATATCAGGCTAAACTGTTAATAATACTTATCTAACTACAACGTATTAACGGACTTCACCGACTGAATCTTCAACATGTTCGTTGACCCGATTTTTCCAATGGGTATTCCCGCTGATAAAATGAAACTATCGCCGGTCTGTATCGCGCCCATGGCGAGTAGTTTTTCTTCGGCAAAGGCTAACATCTCATCGGTGGTGGTGTAGGGTTGCACCACAATCGGTCTTACCCCCCAGGTGAGTTTTAAGCGACGGGCTACAGGGAGAAACGGTGTCATGGAGTAAATGGTGGCATGGGGACGGTATTTTGAGACGGAACTGGCTGTCGCTCCGGAATGGGTCATCGTCACGATCACTTTGATATTCAATAAATTAGCAATCTCCCCGGCGGCATGTGAGATGGCATCGGAATCTGTCTGACTGGGGATGATCACCGCCATGCGCGGATCAATTTCCGGGTCTTTCTCAACTTCAGAAATAATGCGATCCATCTGGAGGATGGTCTCAAACGGGAACTTACCAACCGCTGTTTCACCCGTGAGTAAAAGTGCGTCAGCACCGTCATAAACCGCGTTGGCAACATCCGTGACCTCGGCCCGGGTCGGATAGGGATTGTCCTGCATGGTGGCCAAAAGCTGCGTCGCAATGATGACCGGCTTGCCCGCCATGTTTGCCCGACGAATAATCTGTTTCTGAATGGCCGGGAGTCGTTCGATGGGTACTTCTACTCCCAGATCACCCCGGGCCACCATCACGCCATCGAATTGCTCCACGATGGCTTCAAGATCATCCAGAGCTTCCGGCTTCTCAATCTTTGCAAAGACCGGAATCGTCTTGCCCTTTCGATCCATAATTTGTTGCAAGGCATTAAAATCACTCGCACGACGAACGAAAGATAGGGCGACCCAGTCAACTTCCTGATCCAGGGCAAATTCAAAATCCGCCGCATCCTTGGCCGTCAGGGTCGGAACATCCAACTCGATATTGATGAAATTGACACCCTTGCGCGGTAACAAAAGTCCGCCGCGACGAACCTTCACCTCTACCAGGACATTGGAAATGGTGGTGGTAACATCCAGCAAAATTTTGCCGTCGTCGGCTGAAATACTGGCGCCGGGTTTGATTCCCTGAAATCGAAATTCTCCGGTGAGGGGTATTCCTTCTGTCGGGTCTACCGCACCTTCACAACCTAACAAAACCACCTCTCCGGTTTTCAGATCCCAACCGGATGAGAAGTTGAGTGTCCGGATTTTTGGTCCAGCCAGGTCAACCATGATTGCCGGGCCGACGGTTTCAAACACCGAGGGCCACTCACGAATGCGTTGAATGATGTCGGCGTAATACACCAAATCCCGTTGTGACATATTGAGCCGAACGGCATCAAGCCCGGTGGCCAATAAATCATTGAGGCCTGCTTTCGAATCCGAAGCAGGCCCCACGGTTGCGATTATTTTGGTTTTCCGTACCATGTCATTGAGCCGAATAAGGGCTGATGGTTTAGCCAACCTTCAATACCAGGTCAATGACGCGATTCGAGTACCCAATTTCATTGTCGTACCAACCCGAGATTTTCAGGAAACTGCCATCCACCACATTGGTGAGTCCGCTGTCGAAGATGACGCTGTGCCGGTTTCCAACAATATCAATGGAGACAAGCGGCGCATCCGAATATTCCATTATCCCTTTAAGGAATGAGTCTGCTGCCTTTTTCATGGCCGCATTCACCTCTTCCACGGTCACATTCCGTTTTAGCTGTAATGTCAATTCGGTGAGTGACCCATCCGGAATTGGCACGCGGTGCGCAACGCCGTCCAGCTTGCCCTTTAGGGCGGGAATGACTTTGCCAATGGCCTTCGCAGCGCCGGTTGACGTGGGAATCACCGAATAGGCGGCTGCCCGGGCGCGACGGGGATCACTGTGGGGAAAATCCAGAAGTCTCTGGTCAAGCGTGTAGGCGTGGATGGTTAATAAAAATCCGCGTTCGATGCCAAAATTATCTTCGACGACTTTGACCATCGGCGCAGAGCAGTTGGTTGTACAACTGGCGTTGGAGAGTAATTGATCGGTGGGTTTGAGTGTCTCATCGTTCACACCCAGCACGATTGTGGCGTCTAATTCGTCTTTTGCCGGGACCGTGAGGATGACCTTTTTCGCGCCAGCCTGCAGGTGTTTTTCAATCTGTTCCCGTTTACGGAACACACCCGTGGATTCGATCACAACATCCACACCCAGCTCTTTCCAAGGCAACGCAGCCGGGTCGCGCTCGGAGTAAACCTTAATTTTTTTGCCACCGATGGTAATGAATCCGTCAGCAAAACTGACTTCACCCGGGAAGGTACCGTGGACTGAATCATACTTCAAAACAGGTATGATTGTGGCCGGGTCAGCCAACTCGTTAATGGCCACAAACTCAATGTTTTCATTACGCAACAGTGCCTCACGCAGGACTGTTCGCCCGATTCTACCGAATCCGTTAATCGCAACTTTTGTCATAAAAAACCCCTCTCTTGCTCCTATAGTCACTCGTTTATGAGTTACTGGAAGATAAAGCAACCTGTTTTTGCTGTCAAGAACAGATTGTTAACCAATATTACTATCTCCGGAAGTTTTAAAAATGGGATGAAATCAGGCCGAATCCAGTCCAGGCGGAAAAGTTGGGACATGATTCTCACCAAACAGATCGTCGAGACTGCGTATATCACCCTCCAGCATATCCGCCACGATGGAGCCCAAATGGACGTTGAAGCGCTGGGCCAGGAGTGTGAGGTCGAGAATGATGTAATTTAACGCGATGGAGACAATCGCGTAATTCTTCGTCCAGGCGACTTTTATTCCCGGCGTCTGGTCCGAGCCGCCCAGCAAAGCGGTCTCCTTGTCCACCACCATCAGGATTTTTTTACTCCAGATTTTTTCCAGTTCGGCCGTCTTCAAATTGTAGGAGAAGACCAGTCCAATATCCTGGGGTATTTCCGTGAACGAAAAAATCATCACGTGCACGCCGCGTTCTACCGCATCCTGCAAATCTGTTTTGAAGAGATCATACTCCGGCCGCCAGGCAGAGAGGTAGATGGTTCTTTCAGCGGACTGAATCATGGATCGTCCGCGTTGGATCATGTTCTCATAACCAACAATATTCCATAAATCCCCTACCTCCATGGTCGTATTAATGGCTTTCAGCGTGGATTTAAGCTCATCCAGATCGGTTGAAAAACGATGCTCCAATAATTCAAAAAGTTGTTGCGGGGGTAATGGTATGTATCGGGTTGGATTGGCGTCCGTGACGCTTACCAGTCCCATTGTCTCCAGACGTTTTAGTATTTCATAGATGGCGGAACGCGGAACACCGGATTTTCCGCTGATTTCATAGCCGGTGGCCGGATTTGCACGCAGAAGTGTTAAGTAGGCTTTGCTCTCATTGGCGGTGAAACCCAGGCTTTTTAAAGTCGATACGATTTTACTATCCATTGACCGTTACTCTCTTATTAGTTACGGCAATATAAAGGGTGGACTGAAGCGCTTCAAGTGCGATTCTCCCCAATTCGGGTCGAAGCACACTTAACGACTAAGAATGACGATTAAATACCGGGAGAACAATTATTCATTGGTTTTTAAATCGGGCGGGATTTAATTAGGAAACGATGGGCACGACAATCGTTTCCGATGAAATCAGACAACGCATCTTGACATATTTCGAGAATCAGGCGCAACGTCACGGCCTGAGTGCATTCACCGTTGACCGGATGGCGAAAGATCTGAAAATCTCCAAGCGCACCATCTACCAGCATTTTCCCACGAAAGATGCGATTATTACCACCTTTATGGATTCCGTGAAACACCGCATTGACGAACATTTTGGGGCGATGGAAAAGCTCGATCTCCCGGCATCAATGATCATGATTAAATCATTAAAAGGTATTTTAGACATTCTAACACCCTTCCTGAACCAAGGCATCAGTGATCTTAAAACACTCTATCCGGAAATTTGGCAATCACTGGTGGCGTTCCGGAAAGGTAAGTTCGATCAAATATTTAAGCTGCTGCGTCAAGCTCAAACCGACGGCGAAATCAATCCAAATCTTAATATGAATCGTCTCGCCTATTTGCTCCCGCAAATATTGGACGAGTTGTTTCAGCCGGAAGTCGTATTTCACCCCTCACATGCGTCACGCGATATGATGGAAGAGGTTTTTCTGATTCTCTTTCAGGGCATTTTCACCGGATCGACGCGCGATTCCTTCCCACAATTGTTAAAACAACAAGCAGAGTAACTCCTTCATGAAACGATTTGTCGAATTTATAACACGTTATCCAAAATCGGTACTCACCGTCATTTTTCTTACCATCGGAATCATGGCAGCTCCCGTCGCCAAAATCACCATTGACCCGGATATGCTTTCACTCATAGACCAGCAGGATCCCGATCTGGTCCGGATGAACGAAATTGATGACCTCTTCGGTGGTCAGGATATTGCCATTGTTTCCCTCGCTGCCAAAAATGTCCTGACGCCGGAAGTCTTGCGCGTTGTGGATTCCCTTACAATCAAAATAGAGGGTTTGGACCTCGTCGAGCGGGTCACCAGCATCACCAATGTTGAAGTTATCAAGGGGGCAGACGACTACATGTCAGTGGAGACATTTCTCCAGGAAATTCCCACAACACCCGCTGGTGAAGACAGTTTATCAAGTCTTGCTCGCAGCGAAAAACTCATTCAAAATATTCTGATTTCCACCGACCAGACCCACACGGCCATTCTCATTTTTCTGAGTGAAGGTGGTCATGACCTGGAGCTTTACCAGGCGCTGAAGGGATTTACCGACCCTTACAATTCTCCCGATCTTAAGATCGAACTGGGTGGGATGCCCATCATTCGTTACCACATTTCGGCTGACATTGAGCACGATGTAGTGACTTTCATCCCACTCGGGATGGTCCTGATGATCATTCTGCTCTTCTTCAGTTTCCGCTCCAGGCGCGGCGTCTTGTTGCCCATGGGTGTGGTTGCCATGTCCATTGCAGCCACACTGGGATTGATGGTCTGGTTGGGAATGTCACTTAAAATTATTACCAATATTGTTCCGGTCATGCTCATCGCCATTGCCAATGCCTACGGCATTCATATCCTGGCGCGGTATTACGAGGATGTACGGGAAATGGGTCCGACGGCACCGATTCACGACATCATTTATCGGGGCATCAGTTTCGTTTCCACACCTATTCTCTTAGCTGGTATTACCACCATCGCCGGCTTTTTATCGTTGCTCTCCCATGTCCTGCCGGCGGCGAAAGAGGTGGGTTTGTTGAGTGCATTCGGCATCACGCTTTCCTTCATTCTGTCCATCACCTTCATTCCGGCGGTTCTGACACTACTGCGACGCCCCAGTTCCACCGAGAATATTCACAACAATGAGAACCGATTGATTTCACGCCTCCTGAGTCAGATCGGTGACACGGTTTACAACCATCAAAAATTGATTTTAGTGAGTTTCATCCTGCTCACCGTCGTAGCGGCATTGGGAATCCCGAAGATTATCGTTGATAGTAACCCGCTGAACTATTACGAAAAAGGGTCGGAAATTCACCAGATCAGTAACATGATTAACGAAAATTATGGCGGTTCTTCCAGCATGTCCGTGGTGGTGGATGGTGACATTCGTGAACCCGGTGTGTTGCGTGAGGTTGACAAAATTCAAAGCTTTCTCGACACCATCCCGGACATTGGCTACACCCTATCTCTGGTTAATTTCATCAAGGAAATGAACCAGGCAATGCATGGCAACGACCCGGCATTTTACACGATTCCGGATTCACGCGCATTGGTCGCTCAATATCTGCTTTTATATTCCTTTCAGAGCAGCGACGGCACACTGGACACCTATGTGGATTATGACTACAGGCAAGCTCAGTTGGTGGTTCGTATTTCAACATTTGATGTGGATCGAATGCGGGTTCTGCAGACGCGTCTGAATGACTTTATTGCCGCAAACATCCACGTGGAGAATCAGCCCAAAGCCGAGGGCTATGCCGTGCTGATTGCACATCTCATTCCCATGATGGTCAATGGTCAGATTCGGAGTTTATTCGTCTCGCTGTTCTTCGTTGCATTGATCATCGGTGTATTTTTCCGGTCAGGGCTGGCTGCCTTGCTGTCAGTATTACCGTTAACCACAGCGATTGTGACCGTGTTTGGATTGATGGGTTATTTCGATGTTTATCTGAATGCCGGAACCTCCATGCTGAGCTCCATCGTTGTTGGCGTCGGCATTGATTATACCATTCATTTTTTGTATCGGTTTCGGGTGGAGATTCAGGGTGGCGCCAGTGACCTTGATGCCATGCACACGACCTTAAAAACAACCGGACAGGGCATTCTTTTCAACGCCATGGCAGTGATGGTAGGATTCGCTGTTAACATGCTCTCCAACTTTCTTCCCATCTATTTTTTCGGCTGGCTGATCGTCGTTTCCATCCTGGTTTGTACCGTTGGGGCGATGACACTACTGCCGGTGCTGATTATGCTGATTCGGCCCCGGTTCGTTTATGATAAATCAATGAAGACCTTGATCTAAAAAATAGACCCGCAACAAAATTCCGCAGGAGGACACATGTATAAAACTAAGTTATTTCTGACCTTATCGCTTTTGAGTACCCTGATTTTCGCCGAAACTGGTTTGGAGATAATGGAGCGATTGGACAATCAGCCGACACCTGATAATGTGAAAGCCACTTTAACGATGACCCTGGTGAACAAGCGCGGACAAACGCGCAGCCGGACCATTCAGCGTTTTCAGAAGGAATACAAAACCGGTGAATTCTCAAATAAATCACTCATTTTTTTCCTGGAACCGGCTGACGAGCGCGGCACCGGGTTTTTGCAATGGAATTATGCTGAAGCCGGTAAAGATGACGATCAATGGCTGTATCTGCCCGCGCTGGGACGGGAAAAGCGCATTGCCGCCACGGAAAAAAGTTCAGAGTTCATGGGCACCGATTTTACCTATGATGATATGGGCGATCGGGACATCAATAAATACAGTTACACCCTGATGGGCGAAGAAAATTTAGGTGACGAAGCGTGTTGGAAAATTGAAGCGCTGGCGAAGGATAAAAGTCAGGCGTACCAAAAACTGATCTACTGGATTTCGAAGGAAAAGATTCAACCATTGCAGATGTATTTCTTCGACAAGCGCGGGGATCAGGTGAAAACCCTGACCTTTAGTGAATACAAAAAAATTGATGGGTTCTGGATGGCGATGCAGATGCACATGGTGAATTCCAGAAAACAGCATCAGACCTCCCTTTCCATGAAGGATGTTGATCTCAAAACCGTGCAGGATGACAATTTGTTTACCATTCGTTTGCTAAAACGGGGGATCCAATGAAAAAGTGGTTTGTTTTGATGGCAATCTGCCTGGCGTTCGCTCAGGTTGGATCTGCACAGATAAAAATGAATGGCTTCGTTCGTCCTTACACCGCTGTGAATCTCCATGCTCCCAATAACTATATGATCATGGAAGAAAAAGCCAGCATCACCACCACCCTCAGCGGTTCAGACGCAAGGGGTGTGTTTGTCCTGGATACCTGGTATCATCACCTGACCCAAACAGCGAATTGGGATTTGACGGAAGCTTATGTTGATCTCTTCTTTGAGAACGCCGATCTCCGTATTGGAAAACAGCAGGTGGTTTGGGGCAAAGCAGATGGCATTCCCATCAATGACATCGTCTGCCCCTGGAATTTGCAGGATTTTATTCTACAGGATTTCGATGACATCCGCATCGGGTTGAATATGGTGAAAGCCAATTATTATTTCTCATTTGTGAACCTTGAAGCGCTGTGGATTCCAAAATTCCATCCCATGGAATTGGCACAATCAGGACCGTGGGTATTTAGTCTGCCCGACACTTTGAATCTTCCCCTGGAAACTCCTGGAGGATTGGATAATCTCCCCGTTTCAATCTCCTATCACCAGCCTGTCTTGCCAGCAGACAAACTTGGTAACAGTGAATTTGGCTTTCGTTTATATGGTTTCAATCTGGGATTCGACTGGGCATTGTCCTATCTGGATGCCTGGGATGATGTCCCCGCTTTGAGTGAAAAACAACTTTATGCGAGCCTGACACCCGCTGGCATGGTCCCGGATAGTATTGGAATTTGGCAGGCTTACAACCGCATGAAAATGGTGGGATTCAATTTTTCACGACCCGTTTTAACTGGCGTGCTCCGGGCCGAAGGCGGCTATTTCACCGGTAAACAGTTTGGTCTGGATGGCATTAATCTGGATTCAACCGGTGCGACGATCGGGCCGTTTAGTGTAACCAAACCTTACGCACAATACATGGTTGGCTGGGATCAGAACTGGAAATCCTGGCTGAATCTCAGTGGACAGTACATTGAGCAACGGATTCTGGATTACGATACGGCAATTCAAAATGACGAAATCAATCGCTTGGTTTCACTGCTGGTGCGTGGTGGGTTCATGAATGAAACGCTTCAATATCAGATACTGGCTTTAGGGAATCTGGACTACGAGGATGCCCTGATGAGAACGATGCTGACCTACAATTATTCCGATGGTGTGCGACTCATTTTGGGTGCCGATTTTCTCATAGCCGGCAAAAACAGCACGACATTTCGCCAATTTGATTTTGGCCGATTCGACCAGAATGACAACGCCTACCTGAAGGTGATCTATTCATTTTAACGAACATCATTCCCTGATATTTTATTAAAAAATCAACCAGGGAATCCAAGCGGGGGGTGGCAGTAACCATGTCAATCACGAGAGGGTCTTTATGCGCATTCTCAATATGATTCTAAAATTCCCCCGTACAACGATCGCCTTAGCCCTGCTGATAACGGTGGCATTTCTACGACAAGTGCCGGACTTGCAGGTGGATACGAATATCAAGAATATGCTGCCACAGGACATGCCTACCATTCAAGCTCTGGATAAAATGGAGGCGGTATTCGGTGGTTCTGAGATCGTTGTCATAGCCGTCAAATCCGACCAGCTCTGGGAAACAGGCACACTCGAATATCTATCTGCTTTGGCTGACACGCTTTCCGAGCTGCCCGAAATGGATAAGGTCATGTCCATCTTTTCTGCATTCAATCTGGAGAGTTCAGACGATGGTTTTTCGGTTAACGATCTCATCGAATCCATTCCAGAAAATCCGGAAGAATTCGCAGCACTGGAAGCCCGCATTCGGGATAACGATCTGGCGATGGGAACGCTGGTTTCCGAAGATTTTAAATCCATCGCCTTTGTCGGGCTGTTACGACCTTCAGTAGAAATTAATGACGATCAATTAAGGCTGGAAATCGAGCGACTGGTTGCCAAAACTCAGGGTGATGGCTACGAAACCTATTATGCCGGGTTACCTTTAACACGGTCCTTTGTCAGTCTGCACATGGCCACGGACATGCGTCGCTTTCTCCCCTATGGCATTTTTGTCATGATTCTGATGCTGGCGTTCAGTTTCAGATCCTGGATGGGTGTGTTCCTACCATTACTGATTGTGATCATGAGCATCATCTGGACATTCGGTCTCATGGCCTTGTTCGGTATCAAATTTACATTTGTGGCAATGCTGATTCCGGTAATGCTCATCGCCATTGCCAACGATTACGGTATTCACATTATCGCCCATTACTTCGAATCCATTCGAACGAATCCGGCTCTGTCTAAAAAAGATCGCATCATCAAAGTAATCACCAGTTTAGGGATGCCCATTTTTCTGGCGGGAATAACAACCATCGCCGGGTTTTTAAGTCTGCTGAGCCATGTTTTGGTAGATGCTCAGAAAGTAGGACTTCTGGCTTCCGTGGGAATTTTTGTCGCTTTTATCCTGAGTCTGACTGTCATTCCGGCCGCCATGTTGCTGCTCCGGATTCCTTTGACCGTGGCGGGAGGTGCGAAAGAGGTTCGTTTTGACAAATTTCTGCTGGGCTGGACCCATTTTTTCACGAGTCATCCCCGGAAAATATTGGTGGGGTCGGTCATCATTCTGCTCATCATCGGGCTGGGAATCCCGAAAATTGTGGTGGATACGGACCCGAATCATTATTACAAAATTGACGATCCGGTGCGGGTGAATAATGAGAAAATCGGCGAATTATTTGGCGGCTCGACACAGTTATCAATTCTGGTGGAGGGAGACATCAAATCGCCTGAAATCCTGAACCAAATGCTGAGTCTAAGTGAATTTGTAAAAAGCCATCCACAGGTAAGTGATGTTATCTCCATCGCCGATATGATTACCCGAATGAACGAAGCTTTTCATGGCGGTGATTCGACTTACAAAGTCATACCCGCCAGCAGGAATCTGGTGGCTCAGTACCTGTTGCTGTATTCATTCAGCGGCGATGCATCTGATCTGGATCGCTATGTTGATTATGATTATCAACAGGCTCAAATCATTGTCCGGATAAACCGGGTCAGTACCACGGAAATCAACAATCTGATTCACGATCTCGAAGCCTACATTGCCGATCATCACGACCAGACGGTGTTCACTTCAGTCACCGGATTTGCAACCGTGATGGGGATTCTGATTGATTTTCTTGTGAAGGGTCAAACCTATTCGCTGGCAATTTCCATCATTCTGGTTTTTCTCATCACCACATTGGTTTTTCGCTCATTCATTGGCGGTTTGATCTCCACCACACCTTTGGCAATGGCGATTATCTCAGTGTTTGGTCTCATGGGATATGCCAAGATTGAACTGAACGCCGCAACCGCGATGCTCAGCAGCATCATGATCGGCGTTGGCGTGGACTATACGATTCACTTTCTCTGGCACCTGCGCGATTACCTGGACGAGGGTTTGGAATTGAACGATGCGATTCACCAGACCATGCTCCATTCCGGTAAAGGCATTATTTACAATGCCCTATCCGTTGTGGTCGGGTTTGCGGTGCTCCTTTTGTCAACATTCCTGCCCATTGAGTTTTTTGGGTTTCTTATCGTCTTCTCCATTTCCATGTGTCTGTTCGGCGCTCTGGCCATTTTACCGGCGTTGATCGTGCTGACCAAACCGCGTTTTTTACTCCACTCCAAACACCATAAGGGAGTCTGATATGGATAACACCAAACGGGACACGATTATCAGTCGCGTATTCATTATAGCGGTTCTTGCGATTGTGCTGCCCTGGCTCTGGAATGGCGTGGTTTGGGTCTGGCATTGGTACACCGCGTATTCTGCCAGTGACGCGAAAGGGTGGTCCGACACCTGGCATTTTATCATCAAAAATTTCAGTATCATCCTGATTGCATACACCATTATCAGTTTACAAGCTGCCGGAATAGCCGAGTTCAAATTCAAACGGCGCTTCCTAACTGCATTCCTGCTGGCTCTGTTGGTCACGCCACCGATTATGATGGCGACATATGGTCGTCACGGAGGAGATCAATAGGATAGTATTCAGGAATTTTGGCATCGTTCCTGCCTATATTCAACCATGACTCGCCTTGAAAAAAAATTTCGCCGGATCGCCCAAAAACTCACCTATCTGGAATTCCAAGCCGGGCTGTCTGATGATATAAGCCTTTCTCTGGACGACCTTTTTTCAGATGGAAAACCTGCTCAGCGATCAGACCTTTTTTTAGGGAAATTTTCCAGGGACGGCATCGCCCTGATAATTAAACGATTCGGGTTTGATCAACTGTTGCGCCGACGAGGTCTCGGAAAATTGGAGATCACGGTGGACACCAATGATCCCTACCGGCACATATTGAGAATTTACCACAATGCTCAGCACACACCGGATCACCTGGTTTGTGAATTTGTGACCCATCAGGATGTCCTCCGGGCTAAAGATTCACTCAAATTCGGCTACGAATTCGGAGCTATAAAAGTTTTGAATATCGAGTGGATGACGCTTCAGAATCCTTCGCTTGAATTCCTGCCGACCCGTCCCGCCCTCCCCGGCCAGCGCTTCCCGGGACTGGGTATTGGTGATGAAGTATTAACGCTTTTAACGATTATGGGACGGTCGCTCGGTGTGGATGGTTTACTCAACGTGCCTCAGTATTATCATACAGCCTTGATGTTTTCGAAACGGTTCCATTTTGTCAATCCAAAAATGCAGGCGACGGTCCAGACCATTACCCGTGATTTGTGGAATCGGCACCGATTGGCGACCATTGCCTGGGCGATTTATTACGAATGTCTCTATGATGAAATTAACCAGAGATATTTCATTTGGGAACCGGAGGAGCAGCTCGTTCCGGTGACATCTATGCTGCGCAAATATTTCCAGTCTGAAGAATATGATCAGGGTGTGAACGCGGCGATGAAAGCAATGAAATTCAGATTGGATGAGGTGAAATTTCAGCAGGCATTAAAAAAACATGGACCGGAAAATCTACGTTCCTGACCCATTAATAATCGAATCCCGCATTTTATCCCTTTGAGCAGAACCTGATTTTTTTCTAACCCGGGTCAGATTTAATATCTGCGATTACCTGGCTTATTATTATTTCGTCGTGTTAAAAATGGAGGAATGCCAAACCGGCTGAGTTCCGTTCGCCGACTGAGTGTTCAGCAAGCTCGTATTGGCAAACTCATGAGCCATGACTGCCAATGCACCAATGACCAGTATAATCCAAATTAGCCGGGTACCCACCATGTTCTTGCGGTTTGGGGAACGAAATGATTTCATTGCTTGTTAAACCAGCCTTTTTCAGAAGCTGCTAATTCCAAATATTCACAGCGTCGCTTCTCAAAGTAATTTTCCGGTCCATATGGTTTTTTCAAATCCAGCTCTGCCGTCCGTACAGTGGCAAGGAGCTGGTTGAAGAGCGCTTCATCCTGTACCAGCGGCGCGTAATACCGCGCTTCCAGAATGTAAGTCCCTAAATAGTCCGGCGCGATTTCCCTGGCTACATCAAAATATTTCCTGGCCTCGTCAGGAGCGTTCTGCCCGGCAGCCGGGTCAACACACAAGAGCGCTCCCATGAATCGATCATACCCGCCAAAATAAAAGGTTGAATCCAAATCATGTATTTGGTTCAATGCCGCGAATATCCACTTTCGTTGACCGCGCTGGACAATCTCACCTTTTGTGGCTGACCATTGCGCCAGACAGGCCGTGCCCCAATAGAGAATCTGCTCGTAAGGTGACTCAAGACTTTTAAGCGCCAGGAGAGGATCACCGGCGGTCACCATTACGGATTGATACGGTTTGGAGCGTTTCAGCATTTCCCGGGTGATGTTATACCCAATCCCGAAAAGGCTGTCACGCCTCACCTGATTTTGGGATTGAATATACTCAGCGTAAAAATAGTAGGCATGTACCAGTTTCGACCAGATGGGGAGATTTGTACTGTCCTTTTGGGCCAGATACTCGTAAGCATACAAGGCATCCAGGGCATTATCCGGGTTCGTCCGGTTTGCCCACAGACTGTCCGCCAACCTGAGACTGATTTCGAAATGGGGAGATATTTGACCAATTGGCTTGGGAGCAGGTTTCCGGGCCTTTCCAGCACAATTAGCGAAAATAAACACACTGAAAATTATGCTGATTAAAACGCGCCAATTGTTGATCTTGAAATTCATTCTTCCCGGAGGCTCAGTGGTTCACATCTGAGCGGTGGCAAATGTATTCTGAAACATTCTCGCGCTCAAGTGCTATTCTGATACCCAAACCGGAAGATTTACAATCAGTTGACCTGGAGAATCGCGTCTATCAGAATGACCAGATCGAGTATGTTTAGAACGCCATCCTGATTAATGTCTGAGGCAGCGAGTTGTTGCTCTGTCAGAGAGTAGGTTTGGAGTATCCCGTCCACCAACATCAGCACGTCCTGGATATTGACTGACCCGTCACCATTCACATCACCCTGCATCAGAAATTGAGACCACCCCAAAATCGCGATATTGTCCACCACAAAACCATCGCCGTTGACATAATTATCACTGGTCAATTGGAATCCGAGACGAAAATCGGTGCTACTTGCAAATTGTGATAAATCAAAATTTTCAGACACCCACTGGGTTTGCTGACCGTCGTAACCCGGCTCACCCATCGGTTGAGCCATTTCGCCATTCCCCGGATGGGTATATTGACCCGCCAGGGCTATCCAGGTCAATCCACCGTCCGGTGAGCCTAAAACCTGCGCAAAATCCCAACCTTCCTCAATATCCCATTTGGCATTAAAACTCAGGATCGGGTTGACCCATTGAGACAAATCGATGCCCGCTAATTGCGTCATGGTGATTGCGGCATTGTTGGGATAATTCCCGGATGGTGATTCGGTGAACGCAAAATCACCTGTGAAAGCATCCGCAGTTGTGCCCCAACCGTTTGACTGCCAATCAGCCATCGCTGCTTCGGCGCCATCAAAGGAAAGCGTATCTGGCGCACCCACAATCCAACTGATTGTGTCTGAGCGGACATAGTCGTCGGTGACATTGATCTCTGCCACGAGTGTCGCCCTTTGTCCGTAGGTGGCATTCACCAAAATTCCGTCAGCGCTATTGATCACATCAACCGTGGTGAGTGACGCCACCGCCTCGAGCTGGATGAGTGCATCATTCAGGCTCAGGGAGTTATCCGGTGAAAGGAGGCGTAACGTCTGGGAAGTTCCCGCAGTGGATTCAAAACCTTTGTTGCGAATGGCTACGGACAAGCCGTATTCCATGTTCGGAAGCAGGAATTCGCCCGCTCCGTTAAGGGCAATGTGGTCAAACTCAAGGTCGTTACCTGCCACCAATGCCAGATGAATATTGGCGCTCAAATTCTCGGTTTCCAGGTCAGTGATATGATTAGCCGATGGCCAGAATCCGCCATCAGCATAGCCACCAACTTCCGGTGTGAAATTAATAATCCCCTGGGAACCGTACATCCAATCCACCGCATCGCCATTGGTGAGGTATCCGACCGTTTCCATACCCGTGCCGAAGAGGTAGCCGTTACCCCGAGTCAAATCCTGGCCAAGCTCCATATAAATGGAATAATCGGGTTCGACCGGAACCGCATTGGCCATATACCCAAATGGCATGATCAACAGGTCTGAATAGGTGTGGTAATTGAAGACCGTGATAAAATTTCGGGATAGAACAAAATCGCGCAGGGCTTGTGTTTCCGGTTCTGAAAAGGCACTCGATCCCCGGAAAGTTTCAGCGCAATTACTGGAACTGGAACCGACATTATCATAGCCCCAGTTGTATCCAAAATTCCGGTTTAAATCAACTCCCGGAGGGTTGATACAGCCGGGCGACAGATTTTTCCGGTGCATACCGCCGCCACCAGGATGATTCATTTCATTGTACACATATCCATCCGGATTGACTACCGGGACAAACCACATTTCCCGATTATCCACCAGGTATTGGTATTCCGGATTGGTGTTGTAATGTTCAACCAATTGAAATGCGTAATACAATCCGGCCATCATCGCTGCAGGTTCACGGGCATGAATCAGACTGTTGTAAAAAACCTCAGGTTCATCTTCATCCACATCAACATTATCAGAAATTTTCACCGCCCATATCTCGCGACCCTGGTAAGATTGACCAATACTGAATTTGGGACTGACGATCCCCGGATGACCACTGTGTAACGAATCCAACAAAGCACTGATTTCAGTATAGGTGTAATAACCGCCCATACTCCCCTGGCCAAATTCCCGGGTAGGTTGATCCTGTTGTAATCGCATTTCGTTGGCTTGGGCAAGATTATCTTGCAAAATTTCTACACGAAAACCAGCGGTCTCCAAATCGGCTACAACAGTCTCTGGAACAACACCTTCTACAAAAGTATGGTGCTTAACCCGGGCACCCTCGTGATCCAGTCCCAGGGAAAATAGCTGCTGGAGTTGCGAATCAGATTGAATCCAGACCCGCACCGATTGATAACGCAACTCACCAGCCATCAATCCGATCTGAACCTGGACGATCAGCAGCAGAATCACCAGAAGATGAAAGTGGGAAATTCGCAGTTTATTTTTCAAACCCGGCATGGGATGGATCCTTTCAGGGGCAACATCGGCTAAGTTTATAAAGCATACTCAAAACTAAACGACCACTCCCCGGAAAGCCATTTGACATTTTCGACACGTGATTCATACCGCATCACCGGAAAATCGATGCGCGCTTTGAACGGCATTAAACTCGCGGTAAGCCAGTTGGTGCGTTTCCACTGATGTCTGATCAGCAGGCAAACACCCGCGTCACCCAGCGTCGTCCAACTGTTGGTGCGATAGGCATATTGTCCAAAGTCACCGAAAATCCCGGCTTTAAGGTCAAAGGGTAACGGGAATCGCGTGACCTGGCGTTCCAATTGGAGATTGGTGCTCCACATGTAGGGCACTGCCAGAGGATGATTAAACCAACCACGGAAATTACCCCCACCGGACAGATGCTGAAATTTTGCGACTTCACTAAAGTCACTGGTGAGTGCCAGATACCGGGATGCGTCATTGTTGAATTGCTCCAAACGGCTGGCTCCACTCGTAACCGGCATTCGTTCAGCCGGGATGTCGCCGTCACCGGCAAATCCGGTAACACGCGATTTCAGGGTCACATTATCCCATTCCTTAGTCCATGCATACCCGGTCTCAAATTGGCTGAATGAAGCGCTCCGATTCCCCCACGCCTCCGGGCTAAATGACAGTTCCAGATAGAAACTACTTGGTCCCGATTGCATGACATACTTCGTCGAAAATTGTGAATAAGCCGTGTTTACCGGCAGCAAAACATTCGGTTCTGCTATGTCAATATAGTCCAAACCCATGTTCAGTGAATGGATGGGTTCACGCCAAAAGGTGCGGCTCCAGCGTTGGGTCCATTCAAGTCGGCTCTGGGTAATGCCTTCCAGGTAGGATGCAGAGATAGCGCCCGTCTGGGTGCCACCGCGGAAATTTATTTTAACCGGAATGTGAATCCGGGCATCAATAGGATGTTCACCGGCGGAAGCCCAAACCTGCGTGTCAAATTCCCGCATCCAGCCTCTGTAAGTGCCGTGAATGTTTAGCCCTAATTTCGCACGGCTGGCGTCCGTAAATCCAAACACCGGAGCATATTCAAGGGTGTATGCATCCGGACGATAATTTGCCCAACCGTAGACCCGGTATCGGGCGGTAACGTGCAGTTTGGCATCATTGTTCAAGCGATTGGCATCGAAAAAAATATCCTCCGGATCAATCACCACATTGACCGGTTTGAATGCCGACTGAATTTTTACCGTTCCATTTGTTTGATACCGGAAGTTATCCAGGTTTGCAGTGACCTGTTCATGACGCGGTCCGATGACGGTTACGGGTACAGGCATGAAAAACTCACCTTTACGCTTCACCCGCACGGTGGTGAGATATTTTTCATCACCGATAGATTGTATCTCGTATCCTGCAAGGGCATAATCAACCCAGCCCGTGTTGTGTAACCATTGGTCAAAGAACCAATCCAGATCCTCACCAGTTCCATCCTCCATCGCCTTGATAAAATCATTGGCAGTGGGATGTTTCAATGCAAATCGTTTGTAATAGAGGTGCATGCCAGCCAGGAACCGCTTTTCGCCCAGATACCGTTGCAACACCTGTAAAACCAAACTGGCTTTATTGTAGACATTCTGGCGATAGGATCGCTCGTGTATAAAATCCTGACTATGGATTGCGATAGGCTCATTCTCCGGGGACATGATGTAGCTCAGGACATCATTTTTATCCTGATCGGTGCGGGAAAGCCAGGGCAGTGCCTGTCGCTCAAATTCATTGAACCGCTCATCCTCCATCCGATCTTCCCGGTTCGGATAGCGATTTTCCTGGTACCATCGGGTCTGGAATGTCGTAAATCCCTCATCTAACCAGGCTTCGTCCAGTTCATCATTTCCGAAAATACCGTAAAACCAATCATGACCAATTTCATGGACGACCAATCCCTCACTGTCATAACCATCCATGATCAGCATAGGGTATTCCATTCCGCCGCCACCCATGGACTTAACAATGGTCATCTGCGGCCAGGGGTAGGGTCCAAACTGCGTGCTCAGCCAGGCCAACGCTCGCTCCCCATAATGTGATTCTTTGCGGCTCCACTTGGGTCCTTCTGACCGGTTGAACAGCACGTGGACATCCTTCTGTTGCCAGCGCCCGTGCTCATAAACCAAATCCGGCGAAGCGACCCAGGCAAAATCATGGACATTTTCCGCCAAAAATTTTACGGATTTCCGGGTACCCTCTTTCAGGTTGTTGCGATAACTCTGGTAGGTCGCTGCATTTGACTGATTCCATTCTTCCCACGCCAACGTGGTGTCAACCCAGACATTCACCCACCCCGGATCGCCATCGGTGACAACGCCCGTAGCACCAATGATGTAATCTTCTGGAACATCCAGTGTGACTGCGAATGTTCCGAACTCGCCGTAAAACTCACCCCAATCACCAAAGGGATCCTTATGCCAGCCATTTTTGTCATAGACCACAAATTTTGGATACCACTGGGTCATATCGAACTGACCATCCTCCCATCCTGACCGATCGAAGTGAGAATGGATGTCAAATGTCCAATCCAGATTGAAACGCAGCGTGTCACTTGGATTCAGTGGCTGGTCCAGTATGATTCTGAGCAGGGTGTCATCAAATATGGAAAAATTAAGGGCTGTCGTGGCAATCTCTGATCTGTTGACCTGTTTAATTTTAATGCCCGTCCAGGCTTTTTCCGGGTCAACACTGCCCCACCCGCGTCGCCGGGCTTCCTGATCCAGAATGGTGCCAGGATTGAAAGCGTTGGGATAAAGATGCATGAATATTTCAGGGAGCGTATCGGGAGAATGATTGATGTAGGTAAGTGCCGAGGTCGCCGTGATCACTTTGTCCTTTTCATCCAGATGAACATTCATTTGGTACGCAACATCCTGTTGCCAATAACCGGAAAGTCCGAGCGTGGTCAGACTCAGGCTGAGAAATAAAATCCGTTTAAACATTTTCATAGCGCCCCTTCATCACAATTTTTTGTGTAGGCCAATTCAAATCGCGAGTATTTCGATACAACTAATAATTCTTGCTTCTGAATCGGGTTTTTTTAAGTGCAGTCGGCTATCAAATGTCCAATGTCCGACTTCTTGAATTTGAAAAATCATCTTATTCAAATGTGACACGCTCCAGGCGCTTGAGAAAATCATTTGACCATTCAAACCCGGTCAAGCGCAAACTGCCCTGCTCGACTGCCCCGGCAGACATGAAAACATAGGTGGGTACACCCTTTACCTGATACCGCTCCCGGAGAGTCGTTTGCATAGCTCCCGCCGCCGAGGTCAGATCAATTTTAATGCG
>MNWS01000139.1 GCA_001872685.1 Fidelibacterota bacterium CG1_02_48_14 | reverse complement strand
TGATGGCCATCTCTACCATTGTCCACGCTGCCGTAAATTTCAGGAACACCAGTCTGCGATCCGAATGCCAGAGCGGGACTGTCCTCATTGTCACGCTGCCGAGCTGGTTGAAATCGCGCCAGAGGGATAAAAAATGGTATCCATAGTTGATCACCTTGACAGCATTTTGGGTGTGATCACACAGAGCCTGACCATCACATTTTTTGTTTTTGTGATGATGGTTATCGTGGAAGCCATACACATTCTTTCAAATGGTCGGTGGGAGGCGTATTTCTGCACGCATGGCGGTTTTTATCAATATCTATGGGCAGCGATTTTAGGAGCGACTCCCGGTTGTTTGGGTAGTTTTGCAGCAGTAACGCTTTTTCAACACCGCATGTTCTCCCTCGGTGCTTTGGTAACCACCATGATTGCAACGAGCGGTGATGAGGCATTTGTGATGCTGTACCTGTTCCCCCAAAAAGCCATTTTGCTCACTGGAATTATGGTCCTTATCGGGTTGTTGGCAGGTTATCTGACAGATCGCTTGCGTCGTAAAGATAAATCTGACCCTGAGGAAACAGGCTGCGACAAATTGATATTGCATCCTTACGAGAACGTTCGGGTTTGGCGGCCATGGCAGGATCTTTCGAAAGATTGGCGGCGATTGAGTCTGATTCGAATGGTTTCAGTTGTGGGTATAATCTTGCTCGTCATCGCCTTCGCAAATGGCATTTTAGGACCGCCGGAGTGGAATTGGGAGCGCATATCATTTATCCTGCTGGGAAGCATCGTGCTCCTGATCATGTTGGTATTTCCCGAACATTTTATTGAAAAACATCTCTGGGAACATGTCATCCGGGAACACTTGCTGCGCATATTTTTATGGACCTTCGGTGCAATGTTGTTGATTCACATTGGTTTGTACAGACTGAATATTTCAGAGTGGATGCAATCCAACCCGCTGTGGCTGGTTCTCAGTGCCGGACTGATCGGGGTCATTCCTGAATCCGGTCCACACCTGCTTTTCGTCACACTCTTCAGCAAGGGGTTTATCGGATTTATCCCCTTGCTGGTGAGTTCCATCGTGCAGGATGGACACGGGATGCTGCCCCTGTTGGCATTTTCCCGCAAGCGCTTTGTACAGGTAAAAGCGATCAATTTGTTGGTGGGTCTACTGATTGGTGGTGTTTGGTTACTCACTCAACTTTAAACTAACTGGAGGTATAAATGACTACGAAACTGGCATTTGCAACGGACGACGGCGAACTGATCCATTCCCACTTTGGGCGAGCACAATACTATGAAATTGTTGAACTTGGTGAAGACGGCGCGGTTAGCCGGTCTCGTATTCCAAAATTCTCACCCCATGTTACCCCGACGCCGGAGTCCCTCAGCCACGATGATCGTCATGCTGGTATGTTTCAGGCTCTGGCAGGTGTCGATGTACTCATCGCACGGGGAATGGGTATCGGCGCTATTTCCGGTGCGACGGCGATGGGGATTAAGGTGATATTGTGTGATACAAAGTCCATTGATGAAGCGGTGCGTCAGTATCAAGAAGGTGAACTTGCACACAACGATCGCCGCGTCCACCACAATCATCACCCCGAACACCACAATCGTAACGGTGGTCACCAGCATCATCACGCTGAGCACCATAATCACGGGTAAGATTTTGTGAGAGGGGTTGGTCAGATTGGTAGCTGGTCAAATATTGCATCAATCCTGCGGTACAGATTTTCTTTCGTACCATCATTTACGACCACGTAATCGGCTGCGGCTACTTTTTGCACCTCAGGCCATTGCAGGTTATCACGGGCAATAAAATCTTCCGGGGAAATACCGCTTCTGTCAAACACCCGCTGTTGACGAATTTCCTTTGGGGCGGTGACGACCAGGACGGCGTCCAGTTCTGCATTTAGGCCGGTTTCAAAAATCAGTGGGGCATCCACGACAAATAATTTCACCCCTTCATTCATCGCTAAGAGCATCCTCTGGCGAGTGGCTTCACGAACTTTTGGGTGGAGGAGTTGGTTTAGAAATGCCTGGTGGGAAGGGTTTTGAAACGCTGCCGCAGCCAAATTTTTTGAGTCCAATTTACCCGTCGCGGTGTCGAGGATTTTACTCCCAAAATAATGTAGGAGTTGTTCGAGGATTGATCGGTCACTAAACAGAATAGATTTGGCAACATCGTCTGAATTACTCACCAGCGCACCCCGTTCAACCAATCGTTGTGAGGCGGCACTCTTGCCAGCGCCAATACTTCCCGTTACACCAAGCTTAAACATGTAAAAAAAATAATTCGGCAAATGATGTTTTTAGTCGCAGGGACCCAGAACTTCCCTGATTCGGTCGAAGACTTCGTCAACGGTGCCAACACCATCAATGTGCTTCACCATCCCTTTTTTCATGTAATGTTCGATAAGTGGCCGGGTTTGCCGTTTGTAAACCGCCAGTCGATTTCGAACAGTTACCTCCTTGTCATCCTCACGCTGATAGAGCTCACTACCATCGTTGTCGCAGATTCCCGGCTTTTTGGGCGGGTTGAAGGACAGGTGATAACTCCGACCACAAATGCGGCAGGTTCGTCGTGCAGTCAGCCTGGCCACCAATTTCTCGTCAATGACATCCATAACCAGAACATGATTCAGGTGTTTGCCTTCCTGGATCAGAAAATCATCAAGTGCAGTAGCCTGCGCCACGGTTCTTGGAAAACCATCGAGAATGAAGCCATTCTCAATTTTTGGATCTTTGAATTCTGCAGCGACCATTTTAAGGATCAAATCATCCGGTACCAGCTCGCCGGCGTCCATATAGGAATGCGCCAGTTGACCCAATTCAGTGCCCCGTTTCACATTCATTCTGAGTAGATCACCGGTGGATAAATGAACAATGTTATATGCTGTTGTAATTCGTTCGGCCTGCGTGCCTTTTCCTGCGCCTGGAGGTCCCATAAAGATTAACCGCATTTGCTCCCCTAAACTCCAATCGTTCCGCTGCTAGAAGTCATTTTGAGCGGGTAAATTAATTTGATTCACAGATAATCAAACCCGCATTAATCATCAGCCGGTAATCTCAAAGCATTAACCCGGCCAAACTAGCCGTCATCCAAGAGGCTAACGCACCACCAAACATCGCCCGGAATGCCAGGGCCGCGAGGTCACCGCGCCGGGATGGGGCGATGCCGCCGATTCCACCAATTTGGATACCGACAGATGCGAAATTTGCAAAACCGCACAAAGCATAAGATGCGATAATTTCAGATTTCAGTGACAATGCGGTGGAATGTGATGCCAGCATAGCGGACAAATTTGAATAGGCTATGAGTTCAGTAAGAACAAGCTTTTGTCCCATTAAAGAACCCACCACACCAGCCTCATTCCAAGGCACCCCCATCGTCCAGGCCAGAGGACTGAATGTCCAACCGAGAATTTGTTCCAAACTCAGTCCGGCGAACCCAAGCAGAACATTGATGCCGGCAATGATCGCCACGAACGCCACGAGCATAGCTGCGACATTCAGCGCCAGACTCATACCATCCGTTGCGCCACGACCGACAGCCTCAACCAGATTGGTATCGACCTTTTCCACCACCATTTTAAGATCACCGGAGGTTAAGGACTCCTCCGTTTCGGGATAAATAATTTTTGCAATGACCAATGCGGCAGGGGCACTCATGATAGATGCAGCCATGAGATGCCCGGCGATCCCCGGAATGTCCGACAGCATTTTGACATACACCGCCATGACGCCACCGGCGACGGTTGCGAATCCTGCGGTCATAATGGCCATGAGTTCAGACTTGGTCATGTCCCTGATAAAGGGTCTTACCAACAGCGGCGCTTCGGTTTGACCGACAAAAATGTTGGCCGAGGCGCTCAGTGTTTCAGATCCTGATGTCCCCAGGGTTTTTTGCATCGCCCGGGCGATCCATTTGATAATCCACTGCATGACTCCCAGGTGATAGGCCGCTGCCATTAATGCCGAGAAAAAAATGATCGTGGGTAATACCCGAAATGCAAAATTGAGCAGGGGAGCTTCAACTTTCCCTGTGGCGAATGACGAAAAAAGGAAATCACTGCCTTTGTCTGACAGACTGAGCAGCCCTCGAATGATG
>MNWS01000131.1:13127-19432 GCA_001872685.1 Fidelibacterota bacterium CG1_02_48_14 | reverse complement strand
CTCGACTGAACTCGAATCCCACACAAAGCCCGCGTTATCTTCACAAACCAAATTCAATTCAGCATTCTGTGCGATGTAATTCCCGTCGAAAAAACGCTGGCCACTTATCATCATTTCGACTTCAGGTGCAGTTTGATCCACCGCCAGGCCGCAGCCAATTATCAATTTTTTGAAAACGATGTATTGATCGGACGAACCAGTTGCCGTCCTCAATCGCTCCCAAACCGGTAATCCCCCACTCTGACCGAAAATCTGCCCTGACGACGAAATTAATATGCCCTCTGTTGGTGGCGTTATACTGAACATGCCAGAATCCGGCCAGATTGTCACCGCGGAATTTCCAGTTGGGCCGGAGGACAAAACCTTAAATCCCAGGATTGAACTATCCAGTGTCGCGTCGCTAAAAAAAACATGATAGTTAAATGCGTGAATGGTGTCGGTGGATGATCCGGAAAAGGTCAACCCGACACCCGGTAAAATCTGAAACGCGTCTGGAACCACCATGGCAGTTTTTGAATTATCCGCCATCTCTTCCGTAAGTTGAGAGTTGATCGTAACGGTGACATGCAGCGAATCTGGCGGCCGCTGCATGGGAATGAGGTAATCAGCGGTACCGGACGATGCACCAGAAAATGGCTTGGTAAAGTTGTTTACGCCAGACTGAGAGGAATCCGACACATGAAAAACGATGTTGGGGATCGCTTCAGCGGCTGAATTAAAAACGGTCACTATTAAACCAACCTCATTGCCAACCGATCCCCATTTCACATCCAACAACGCCAGATTTTCATGTTGGGACAAGGGTAACTGGTACGTATTCGAATTAGCGATAATGCTGCCATTCAGGAACGCGGTATAGCGATAATAAATGGTCTGCCAGACGGAATTGATCATCAATCCAGACAGTTTTCTCCAATTGTTTTGCGCATCCAATGCCAGCATTGATGTTTCCGTATAATCACCCCAGATGCTCAGCCGAATACTGTCCGGAGTGGTGGCAGAATGAAAGTGTGTGGGAAAGTCATAAACTTGCTCCGGCAACACAGGTTCAGTCATTTCAGTAACTTCAAACCAATTTTCGTTAATGCTGAAGGTCCTGACCCCACTACGGATATTCTCATCAGCACTATTCTGCGTCGTATAGCTAAATCGGTACAATCCATTGGCACGATCTGCCGGAAGTGGAATGACCAAATCGTTGCCGGGGCCAATATTCAGGTGAGCGGTTTCATCAATGATTAATACATTCGATGGCCCAACAACCTGGTAGCGCCATTCACCCTCGAAGGCTGCGCTGCATTCCAGCACAATATTTTCCGTAGGGGTGTAAACAGACTTATCCAACTGGAAGCTTGTGTCCGGGGTGGCCTTGGCGAGCCTCAAACTCGGATCACCCAGGAAATTGTATTGGAAAAGCATACTGGGTTTCAAGTCATCATAGCCATTGGGCGCGCCAAAATACAACATGCGTGTCAGATCAATCGCCTCACCTAAGGTGATATCATGATTCATGGCAACTTTGAAGAGGGATTGTACCAGCAGGTAATCATTGATGATCCAACCAACCCCGGAACTTCCATACCAGCCGATGGCGCCAGCGTCATTATCCTTCAACGCGACTTCACCCAGGCCATTATTGTTGGCAAAACCACCGGTGAAACAGGTCATGCTGGTGACAAAGGACAACGCATCCGTGTTGGTCAGGTCGGCAACATCTTCCCTTGTAAAAAGTGAACGATCGGCCCAGACGGCACCACCACCATGGCCCATGAAATTGATCCACAGTTTACCTGCGTTCCAATCATGTACCAGCGTATCCGTGTTGCCGAAATACATTTGCCCTTCAGAATCCCGGTCGATGTACAGTCGTTTAAAATTCATGTGATGCGGTATATGGGATCGGACGAGAGACTCACTTTGGTATTTGAAGGTGTCTTCGAAACCGGCAATCACCAGAATTTCATTTTGCCACAATCCCGTTATGGGATTCGATTCGTAGTGGATGAGTTTATTCACGACTCGTTCAACCTCTTCGGTGGATGTACATGGCAAGCGTCCCACATGCAGATCCGGGATATAATCATCGTTCAATAAAAGGCTGAAATAATAGTCGGCTTCGGCAGCGCCCCATCCTCTGGTCTGGATAAAAAATGTCGGAATATAGTTGCTGCTAAAATCATTTTTGGATGCCTTGGGATTGGTATTCGCATCCCCTACCAGCAGAACGAACTTTGGCTTCAGACTCCAGTGATTCAAACCATAGCGCAGGAAGGAGCGGATTGCCTCGGCATGCGCGACACCATGGTTGAATTCATCATAAATATCCTGAATGGAAACGACTAACGGCTGGAACCCTTGCGTCGTCTTGAATTCTGCCAAGGGCATCACGGCTGATTGGAACCGTCGGTTCGTAATGATGATGTAATCGGCGTTTGCATCTCGCAAATTCGCGAGTGTATCCGGCTCAATTCTCTCAGGTGTTAGTATTCCGGGACCACCAGCCACAAAATAATCCGGTGTGGAATTTGAAACATGATCCTGAAAAATAGCGCTATAGGTGACGACGCCCTGATCTTCCCACGGTCTGACGGTAAAATCACGGATAATGGAGGCACCATTTTTAACGATGGTAATGTCCGGGCTCGTGAGATTTTTTACCTCAAATTCCACCAACCCCGATGGAATACCCGCACTTTTTTTAAAATTTAGCTGGTTTTGGTGAGCGGCAAAAGTGCGGTCATAATCCACTTCCAGCCAGTTCATTACAACACGATCGTATCGATCAGGTTCAGAATTCACCGGTGCGAAGAGCTGCAATGCATTCTGAAAGGTGTTGGCATTAAACAGATGGGTCGTCAGGTTCATAATGTCTGAAGAAGCGATGACATACTCAGTCTGATCGTGCCAGGTCCCGCTCCCAATATTTTGATCATTGATATAGGCCTGCACGATGTGTTCACCATTATTGCCATCATCGCCAGAATAGGTCAACCCCGTCAGACCAATGCGAATATTGACTCGTTCTATTGAATTGCGGTCAGGATAGGGCAAGCTGAACGGAACGATCACGCTTCCCCCGGAGTTCAGTGTTTCCCAGAAAAAATGATCCTGATCGAACGAAGGTGTGTTGGTTGCCACCGACCCCAATCGGTCGAAAATAGAATCTTTCTCCGAGTGGTGTGTCGTACGGAAAGAGGTGGGTCGAAATGGATTTGCGGTACCGGGAAAACCGCTTTCCTCCGCCAGACGCAAGCCATTTGAATTCAAACCCCAGTCCAGCCAGTAGACATTTACATCCGAATAGGGATCATAGTAGTAATCCGGCAGATTACGACGATTCATGTACCCGACAAATTCGAAATAATCGCCGTTTCCAAAAATCCCATCGCCGTGATCTTCGACGAAAATGGGAATCGCATCGCCTTTGTTCGTGAGCGAAATCGAAGCACTTGCAATAGATCCATTCATGTCCAGACTGTCTTTAAAATCCTGGTAATAAACCCGGTAAATACCGTCTTGGCTTACTGAGAGTTTTAATTTGCCATTGGAAAATCCAGCCAGGTCAGAGGTTGTCGTATTTGGAAAATACTGTTGCGGTGTCGCATTCAATAAATATTGACCGAATGGCTGGATGTCCTGCTCCCGATTTTCCTGATTGTGCAAGAGTCCGGTTGTGATTTCAAGAGAGATACTGGACGGAATCAACCAAGCCTGTAGCCTTCGATCAAAATGAGCACCATAAAGTGTAATCGCCCAGAGCGCTTGATCGCCACGCTGGCTGATCTCCTTGACCTGATACCACCTTTCCGCAGCATCCGGTGTGGTTGTCGGTTGGAAAATTTCACCATCACCGGTTCCGTCAATCATCATCTCCACCTGTTCTTCAGGCGAGTCCGAGACGCGATTAATCCGAACCTCACCCAGGTGAAGTTGAATGTGTGCTTTGGCTGGATTCACCCAGACAAAGCGCGTTTTCACAGGCGTAAGAATATGATTCGAGACGGTATATTGATCCCAATCGTGGATCTGGATGGCGTGATTTAGAAATGTCGTTTGTGGCTGCAGATTGGATTCTGTCCAGGTAATAACGCCCCGGGGGAGAAATGCCACGACACTGTTTTCAGTGGCAGCCTGCCCACCATTCGAGACGATAGCAAAAGTATAGAGACAGATGAACCAAAGGTATCGTTTGGACAACATCAGGACTGTGCGTAAACCAAACTTTGGATTGCTTTGCGGAGTTGAATGTCATCCAGTCCTCGCTTCATGCTACCCTTGAATGCGTAGGACATGGCATGGGTTTCTTCCGAAACCACCAGGATTAGTGCATCTGATTCTTCACTTAAACCCAATGCTGCTAAGTGCCTGGTACCCAGCTTCATACGGCTGCCTGCCGGTTCATCAGACAGCGGTAAAATGCACTTGGCATTCTCAATCATATCGTTGTGGATAATGACGGCACCGTCGTGCAAGGGTGAAGTGGGATTGAATAATGAGATGAGCAGATCAGCCGTCACCTGCGCATTAATCTGGACCCCTTTTTCTTTGATATGTCGTAAACCGACATCGCCCTGAATCACGATGAGTGCGCCCCACCCGCGATGTTGAATAGTGACCAGCGCATTGACGACTTCATCAATAATGTGAATTCCACGCACCCGGAAAAGAAACCGGATCAAGGGATTTTGTCCTACATAAATCAAAATGCGGCGTAATTCAGGCTGGAATAAAATGACGAAAGCAATGACCCAGACCGTTGACAAATTGGAGAGCAGCCAGGTCATGCCTGTCAGTTCAGTAAAGCGGACAATAATGGAGAGAAAAATGAGGATGACCATACCTACGAGCATTTGGGCAGCCCGGCTACCCCGGAAAATCTGATATAATTTGAACAGGACGAAGGAAACTGCCAGAATATCCACCAGATCATAGATCCGGATGGAGAGGAATGCTACTTTGAACAGTTCCAGACGCCAGTTGACGATGGTAAGACTGATAACACCCAGGCCAAGAATCCAGTATAGCGTGAGTCTCATTGATCGTCCGGACAATGCCATTACACAGCCCTTAGGTGTTCGTAAATTTTTAGTGCTTGCATGGTTTCTGCCACATCATGTACCCGTAAAATTCGCGCTCCGGTATCAATCGATTTCATCCCGGCAACGAGGGATCCGGGAAGTCGCTGCTGGACGGTCGCGGGTGAGATTTTATCAATAAACGATTTTCGGGATACACCCATTAAGAGCGGTCTTCCCAGAGATTCAAATTCATTCAATCGTTTAATAATCGTCAAGTTGTGTTCCAGCGTTTTCCCAAATCCAATGCCCGGGTCAAGTATGATTTGGTCAATTTTGACACCTGCGGATACGGCATTCTTGATGCCTTCCTGAAAGTAAACATAAATCGCGTTGATCACATCGTCATAAACCGGATTCTGCTGCATTGTTTCAGGCAAGCCCTGCATATGCATCATGACGAACCCGGAACCGCTGCCGGCGATCAGACTAAGCATGTTTGGATCGAGTCGTCCACCCGAAATATCATTCACAATATGAGCGCCAGCTTCGATTGCTGCAGCAGCCACCTGAGATTTGTAGGTATCAACAGAGACCAGAACATCCTCCCATTTCGACACGACCTCAATAACCGGAATAACCCTGTCCAGCTCGGTATTCTGATCAATTCGTATCGATCCCGGTCGGGTAGATTCGCCGCCAATGTCAATAATTCGGGCACCGTCAGCAACCATCTGCCGGGCATACTCAATGGCGATTTCGGTGTTGATAAACTGGCCACCATCACTGAACGAATCCGGTGTAACATTGAGAATCCCCATGAGCCAGTGC
Source organism: Fidelibacterota bacterium CG1_02_48_14 (assembly GCA_001872685.1). Classification (GTDB taxonomy): domain Bacteria; phylum Fidelibacterota; class UBA8477; order UBA8477; family UBA8477; genus UBA8477. The sequence continues at coordinate 13,586 of MNWS01000131.1, read as the reverse complement.
TGATCCGTCAGGTCAAAGGTTTGATCTCGTATCTGCCAGTTAAATGGGTTGGTCAATGTCCTAGTTTCCTGACATGTGTGATTAAAATGATAAGACCGGCAAACTCGCCGGTCTCATCTATCATTTGAACATCCATAGTTTCAATCTTGAATTCTGACAATGATTATTTCCTATCATCACCCTCTTCTTTTTCAAGGTTGATCTTAGCAGGAACCCGCATGGCAGGTGGTTTTACAGCCACAGGTGCCGGGGTTGGAGTTGGCTCAGGCTTTAATATCTCTGGCGCCGGAGCAGGAGTTGGTTCCGGTTTTTTGGTTTTTACTTCAACCGGGAATTTGGTTGTATCCGAATAGACCTCTGGGCTTTCCACCGTATTACGTTTCGGCAATACTTCTGTTTCAACCGCTTCCGGTTTAGCTTTGGTATCAATCTTTACCTCGACTACCGGCTCAACTCGGA
>MNWS01000131.1:0-13106 GCA_001872685.1 Fidelibacterota bacterium CG1_02_48_14 | reverse complement strand
TAAGATCTGATTTTTTTGATTCAACCGAACTTGCATCAGGCGTTGAAACGACTTCAGCATCTTTACTCTGCTCAGTACGAGGTGGTCGTTGATACCGCCCTCTCGGTGTTGTGGTCCGCGGTTTGTCATCCCGCGTCCGTTCAGTCGGGGCTTTTTCGCTGGTAGGTCTTTCGACGCGTGGTGCTTCCACCCGGGGTTCAGGTGATTTTGTGTCCGTTCCGGCCGAAGTCTGACCTGATGTTGGGCGCGATGAAGCCGATGCAGGCGATTGTGATTGTGATTGCGGTTGCGGTTGCGACGGCGATTGAGGTGGTCTTTGGTTACGCGGACGAGAAGTCGATCCCGTACTACGGCGATGACTATCCTGGCTGCGATAATGACTACCACCCGGTCCCCGATCTCGATCCCGATCACGGTTACCATCAACCTTCGCCAATGGAACCTCTTTCCCATCCAGTATCAAATCAATCTCGTGGCCATCCACATTTTCCCGTTCCAGTAGAAGATCAGAAATTTTCAACAATATGGGCTTGTTACTGGTGATGATCGCTTCAGCAGCATTTTTTGCCTTCGTGATTATCGTCCGCACCTCCAGGTCAATTTCGTGCGCCAGTTCTTCACTGAAATCACGGTGCATACCAAAATCGCGACCGATAAATATCTCTTCCTGTTTCTGGCCGAATGTCATTGGGCCCAGCTTATCGCTCATCCCCCACTCACAGACCATTTTGCGAGCCAGTCCCGTGGCACGCTCAATATCGTTGCCGGCACCGGTTGTCATTTGGTTCAGAATGATCTCTTCAGCAGCGCGCCCTCCCATTAAAATGGCGAGCATGCCTTCGATGTACTCCCGGGAATAGTTATGACGATCATCCACCGGCAATTGGGCTGTCAGGCCCAACGCGCGGCCACGGGGAATGATGCTCACTTTGTGAACCGGGTCTGCACCTTTGGTGAGTTTCGCAACCAATGCGTGTCCTGCTTCGTGAATGGCGGTAGTCTTACGCTCACCCTCATTCAAAACCAGACTGCGTCGTTCAATTCCCATTAACAGCTTATCTTTGGCTTCTTCGAAATCGATCATGGTAATGCTTTGACGGTTACGCCGCGACGCCAGGAGGCTGGCTTCATTAACCAGATTGGCCAGGTCCGCACCTGACATTCCGGGCGTGCCCTTGGCAAGCACCTTCAGGTCAACATCTTTTGAGAGGGGTTTCGTTTTCGTGTGGACTTTGAGAATGCCCTCGCGTCCACGGACATCCGGAGTATCCACAACAATCTGGCGATCAAAACGACCGGGACGGAGTAACGCTGAATCCAACACATCCGGACGATTGGTGGCAGCAATCAATATCACATTGTCGGTCGTCTCGAAACCATCCATTTCCACGAGTAAGGCATTCAGAGTTTGCTCGCGCTCGTCGTGACCACCACCCATTCCGGCACCACGCTGGCGACCGACGGCATCAATTTCATCTATGAAAATGATACACGGGGCATTTTTCTTGCCTTGCTCGAATAAATCCCTGACACGACTAGCGCCGACACCCACAAACATTTCGACAAAATCGGCACCACTCAGTGAATAAAAAGGTACGCCGGCCTCACCAGCCACCGCTCTTGCGAGAAGCGTCTTGCCCGTTCCCGGAGGACCCAATAAAAGTGCGCCCCGGGGAATCTTACCACCCAATCGTTGGTATTTTTTTGGACTTTTCAAGAAACTGACGATCTCACGCAATTCCTCTTTTGCCTCATCGCAACCGGCAACGTCATTAAATACAACTTCAGGGTTTTCGTTGCTGATGACGCGTGCCCGGCTCTTCCCAAAACTGAAGATGTTTTTGTTCGCACCACCCTGCATCCGGCGCATGAGGAAAAACCAAAACAAGATCAAAAGTAACCAGGGTAACATCTGAAACAGGTAATCAATCCAGCGACTCTGATCTTCCTTAAACGTGTACTTAATGCCGTGTGATTCCCACATTTCCAGCATTTCGCTGTCGATTGTGGGTGGCAGAGTGACCACAAATTTTTTATAAGATGTCTCGACATTGTTGATTTTGCCTGATTCTTCAGTATTCAATTCACCATAAAAATACTTCCGGTCAACAATCGTTCCGGTGGTGACTTTGTCCTGCCTGACATGATCGACAAATTCGGTGTAAAGAAACTGTTTCGTCGGTTCGGTTTCGCTGCTAAGCAATTGAGCCAAAAGCAGTACTGATGCGAAAATTGCTACCCACAATGCGGTTGAACGAATACCGCGTTTCCAGTTCTGATTCGAATCACCCGGCGGTGTGATTTTCAGATTCGAACCCTTCCGGATTTTCTGCTTGGGATCGTCTTCTGTTTTCTCCGGTGTCTTGTCGTCTTTACCCGTGTAATTATTTTTGAAATTCCGGTTACCCCGAGGGGCATTGCGATTTCTTCTCCGGTAATCATCCCGGTTGCCGCCCGTATTTTTGGGCTTATCGTTCGATTTATCTTCTGATTTTATCGTCGGTTCCATTTGTTTCCTTTATACTTCCATTCCTTCGGGAAATGCCCAGATAGAAGGAAGATTTCTCATTTTTTGATCCAGGTCCAAGCCATATCCCACCACGAATCGATTAGGGATTTCAAAACCCGCATAGTCTACTTCAAAGGGCAGATCTATCATTTCCGGCTTTAGGAGCAGGGTTGCAAAAGCTACTGAAGATGGTTCACTCTCTAACAATCTTTGACGGATGAATTTCGCAGTCAGGCCAGAGTCAATAATATCTTCAACCACGATGACATCACGCTGGGTGATCATGCAACTGATGTCTTTCAATAGTCGCACGGTTCCTGATGACTTCACATCGCCATAGTAGGAGGTGATCTTGATAAAATCAATCTCGCACGCAGTGGAGAGTTGGCGAATCAAATCAGCCATGAAGATGATACTGCCATTTAACACGCCAATCACGATTGGGGTTTTTCCGACATAATCGGCACTGATCTTTCGACCCAATTCACCAATTCGTGTCTGAATCTGTTTAGCCGTGATGAGCTCTTCCAGGATCTGCCCGGAATATTTTCCCACGTTCTCTGCAATCATCGTTTTCATTCAGCACTTTCAAAATTCAAAACTATTTCAACTCTTACCAAGCTGCTTGTGTTTGCCTTGATCCTTGCGAATTCACTCGGTACGATACCCGGGATCCAAACGATCTCATCACCGTGAAGCATGACAGGCCACCATTTTTTCAGGTGTGGTGCAACCTTCGCAGCTTGCAGAATGTCACTCACCTTCGCAAATTTCGAATGTCCAAACAGCTTAATCCTATCACCCGATTCCCAGGGCCGTAGTAGCCAGCCCTCCGCAGCATCCGGTAAATACTGCGTACGCTTATCGGTAAAGAGTGTCTCGGGAGTCCTGACAGATTCTAGTTTAACCTGAAAAAACGAGATCGTCCGATCTTCACCAGATTGGATCACGGTTGATTGCCACTCATCCAATCCTGCTTTCACAAAGCAGAGTCGTGATCGTTCCCGGATGACGCTGCAGTCATTGGGCAACCTGATTTGCCGGCCCGATTGTCCAGTTTCCAGCAGCCATTTCAGGCTCCGATAATGGCGTTCAGACAGTCCCGTTTTTATACCGGTAACGTGTTGAAATGCCTTGTCAAATAACGCTTTCCAAAGCGCAGAAAAATAGCCGGTGCCCCTTGGTATATCAAGGAGTATTTTACCCGGATTTATTGCCTTAACTTGTTGTTTTTCTAATTTTTTACACGATTCTTCCATCAACTTTACCACATCATCCGCAACCCTCCCCAATTCCAACATCTCCCTCAACAATGTCTGGATTTCCAGCGGATTGAGGAGTTTGAGCCATCCTTCGCGAATTCGATTCCGGGTAAATCGCCAATCGGCGTTCGATGCATCCGTCCGATACACTAAGCCCAACTTCAAAGCAACATCCTCAATTTGGGGTCTCGTGTAAGCCAGAATTGGTCTGACATGGGTCGCGCTTTCCGCATCAATTCCCCGCAATCCTGAAATGCCCGTTCCTCGCAATAAATTGAGCAGCACCGTCTCGATGAAATCTGAACCCGTATGCGCCGTGGTGATAACATCATATTTTTCAGTAACCCGAACCGAATTAAAATATTCGTAGCGAAGTTTCCGGGCTGTTGCTTCAAGTCCAATTTTGGGGAGCTGAGGATCCAAATGGAGATTAATCTTTCGGGAAAAACAGGTCAGGTTCAGAGATTCAGAAAGTTTTTGAACAAATCGTGCATCCTCGTCGGATTTTTTACCACGTAGCCCGTGATTCAGGTGAATGACTCCCAGCGTCAATTCGGGAATCTGATAAAGGAGATGAAGTAAAAAGACCGAATCCAGTCCGCCTGAACATGCCACCAACACACGTTTCCCGGGGGTGACCCATAATTGGCTGCGAATTCCATCCGTGAAGAATTGATAATTGATAGAATCTGACGACTGCATAAAGAAAAGGGGAAGCAACCTGCCTCCCCTTCCTCAATTCAAGTAAGTCCTAAACTTCATTAAAAAACCAAGGCGCAAGGACTTGCAGCTTCTGGTTGTATGAATTGGGATAAAGAAACCAGGTTGCGGCGGCAACGGAACTGAGCAATGAATTTCCATCCTGAGGTGTAAAGCAAAACCCCACAAGTTCGTGGCCGTCACGCGTTAACTGCAAACTGGGTACAGAAATCACTGTTTGGTTAAGAATGCGACCAAAATGGCCCTGGTCACGCCCGAATGAAAAAACCTGGTTTGTCATGCGTCGTTCCGTTAATGCGATCAAGTCATTTTTTTGAAATTTATCCAAAACATCATTCATGGTCATGGGATGGTTCATTCTCAAATTGAAATGAACCACATGCATGTACTGGGAATTGATCTTAAGCGTTGAGGAAAAAAGATTTAGATCACGGTTAACGGTTTTGAAAAGCGTGGCTGCATCTTCTGCGTGATGGGTGCCGTATTTTTCAGAGCTATGCGTGCCAACTTCAGGCGCTGGAATGAAATCCACGGTCTGACTCAGGTCATTTGCCCGGCGCATACAGACAAAGCGACCTCGTCTGAACGCGTCAGGCTCTTCATCCTTGATACCAATGGTATTCACCAAAACCGCCAGATTGTGCGTGTTACATGAAACCACCTGGATGAATTGATCAACTTCAGGGATCAGCGCTTCGTCATTAATTCCGCGAGCGTATGGTTTTCCAAAACCCGTCTCACTTCCCTGAGCGATAAAGCCTTTGGTGTTGTGATCAAAATTATGATAAAACTTGATTTTATTCTTGTGGCCGACACCACTGGGGGTGCAATCAATCACCACGCTCGCCCGATCAATGGCATCCACCGTCTCGAAGTCAGGATCAAGCCCAATGGCTTTAAATCCTTCCATACCTTCTGCGTCCGTCACCAGACGTGCGCCACGGCGCAGTAGTGCTTGTACTTTTGGCCGCTCCCCACGTAATGGTGTACGTTTATGGAAGGTTACTTCATCAATACCCAGTTGATCCTTGTAATCTGCCAGCAGGCCGATGAGTGGTTCGCCAATGGTTCCGGTTCCGACAACATGTACGATTTTTTTCGCCATGGGAAAATCAGGCTCCCTTCCCGGTGCGATCCTCGACCAATTCTTTCAATAGGGTTAAATCCTGGCTCAGCTTTTTGGTCTTGCCATGAAGTATCCAGATATAGATAAATAAGGAAATCCAAATGACCGCATAAGCTAAGAACAGGTAGAAAAATCCATCATTCATGAAAGTGTCTCCCACTCTTTATATTGTTTGTTAATCGAATCTTCTAATTTGGCTATCTCGATTCGACGCTGCATTAACAGGAAGTAGAGTATCGTAAAAACCCCCACACAAAACAGCAGCGTGAACAGCATTTCCGGAGCTAATGATCCTTTTTTGCCGCCGGCTAATACAGCACTTGGATGCTGTGTTTCCCACCAACGAATGGAATACCAAACCAGTGGCACATCCACAAAACCGATGATGCCAACTACGGCGGAAAGATTAGCCCGGCGCGTTCCATCCGGCAGGTAGCGGCGCAAAAACAGGTAGGCTACATAAATCAACCACAACACCAGCGACGAAGTCAGTCGAGCATCCCAGGTCCACCAGATTCCCCAGGTGGGTTTAGCCCATATCGGACCTGTGATCAGTACAATAGTCATAAACAGCGTCCCAACCTCGGCTGAGGCTACCGCAATATTTTCCCATTTGCGCTCTTTCTTCCAGAGGTACATAATGCTGGCCAGGAATACAACGAAGAAGGCAAAAAAGCCATTCCACGCGCTGGCTACATGGTAATAAAAAATGCGTTGAGCGGTCTGTTCAGTGGGATTTGAAGCTTTAATCGGAGGTACCCAATTAAATACCAGATAAAGCGATATGGGTACGAGAACCAGAAGCAACCCAGCCATGATATAAAACGATAACGAACTGTTTTTTTTTGTCATTCCTGCACCACGTATTCAAAAAGAAGGTATGAGATTGTTGTAAATATGACATCAAAGACGATCATGCGAATTATGACCGGCTGAAAAGCTGTTGATAAATCACCTGCCAGGACATCACCGGTTGTTTTCACCGACCATATAATAATTGGCGTGATCATGGGCCACAATAATAGAGACAACAGAATCTGTTGCTGTTTCGTATGAATTGCCACGGCGGACAAAATGGTTCCCAAACTGGTAAAACCGATGGTTCCCAATATCGCGATGGGGATGATCCAGAGCGTCAACAGGGAAAGGTGGATGTCGTAGAAAATGATGAATAATGGGAAAATCAACGCTTCAAATATGAGTGTGAAAAGCGTTGTTGAGAAAAACTTCCCAAAATAGATCAAACCCGGATCGGCGGGTGTCAATGCCAGACTGCGTAGATTGCCATTCTCCTTTTCCACCTGAAATGAGCGATTCAACCCCAACATTCCGGAAAAAATAAAAGCAACCCACAGCAAACCGGGGGAAATCTGAAGCATCAACAACCGTGATACTTCAAACGTGAAATTGAAAATGACGAAAATCAGCAGGGAAAAAATCCACATAGCCGTCACGGAATCCTTGGTCCGGAATTCCATTTGAAAATCTTTGCGAATAATGGCCCAGATGACGCTCATTGCCCCGCCTCCCCGCTGCTAATCAGGGAAAAATATTTCTCACGCAACGCATCTTCCGTTAAGCCGGAGGCTGACCCGGTTTCCACAACCTGTTGCCGCTCCAAAATCATATACTGATCCGAGAGTCGGAGTCCGATATGCAAATCGTGCGTCGTCAATAAAATCGTCTTCCCCTGAGCCTTAAGCGTTTCCAGCAATCCAATGAGCATTTCAGTGGCATGTTGGTCCAGACCGGTGAAGGGCTCGTCCAGCAGGAACAGATCGGGGTTATGCAGGATGGCTCGGGCGATCGTCAGACGCTGTAACATGCCTCGACTAAACGTGCGCACCAGATCAAAACGACGATGATGCAAACCAACCTGGCGCAAAACATGGTGGGTTCGCTCCTTCAGATCCTGAACCGAGTAGAGTTTCCCGTAAAATTCTAAATTTTCGAGAGCCGTAAGATTATCGTATAGAAATGATTCATGGGAAATTACCGAGAGGCGATGCCGCTGTGTCCGGGCTGCCGGATCTTCGCCAAATACGCGAATCACGCCACTACTGGCAGCAGCCATTCCCGAAATAATGCTTAACAAGGTTGATTTGCCCGCACCATTCCGGCCAAAGATCGTGAAAAATGTCGAAGCAGGGACTTGGAATGAAACACCCCGAAGCGCTACAACCCGACCGAATTCCTTCCGGAGTTTTTCAGCCGTAATAACTGCTGGAACCTGCTCTATCACCTTAAAAGCATCCTGACACGAAAAATGATCTTCCGGGTTGGTTGAGTGACGTAACGATGGGGTTCCGTTTAAGGCGATACATGAATCATCAGAGGGCGTTGTGTTCCTGTAGACGCTGATAGATTTTACGCAGTCGCTTCTCGAGTTTTTGCTTCTCCACAATATCGGTATCTGATTGCCTGGTGTTGAGCTGTTTAAGCAAAGTCTGTCTGGTTTCCTGCAAGGCAGTGAGTTGCGCGGTGAGATCGGGGTCACTATTGGATTCGTGTGTGAAAGAATAACTCAGCCCGATGGCAAGTACGAGCAGCGCCAGAACTACGGTGATCACTGTTTGTGTTGAACCAACAATGGGCTGCAAAACCGGTTGCATATTCGCACTGCTGCTTCCGGTGATACGCATATTCAGGGTTTGCCCGGCCTTCACATTGTTCGCCGCATAGATCGTCAGATTCTGGGCTTCATCAGCACCTTCGTTTGATAATCCGCTGGCAACAACTTGCAGGCTAGGAGGTCTTGAATACAGGTGAAAATGGTCAAAGTCGTTATAAAAAGTCTCCTTCAGCGCACCACTGCCACCCATAAACGGAACCCGGTAGGTGACGTGAATCTTCGTTTCCCCGGGTTTCAATTCGTTCGGGAGTGATGCCTGCTCACCATTCATCGAGGGAAATGTCTTTAACGGCATTGTCCCGTGTTTAAAGTCAACTGCAGTACTGCTTTGACCTGCCTGGGGGATGAAAAACCGGATCAAACCTTCAGGATTTTTAAATGTCAGGGGCGGCATGGTGTTATTGATATAACGAAACTCTTTTTCGATGTAGAGTGAGTCACCAAAAGCAGTCACGACAAAATAGGTCATTTCCACATGAAGACTGTCATCCGGTTTTGCCGCGATTTCATAAACTTCCAAATCTGTGGCATAGCTCCCGGGTTCAGCTCCGGGCAGGGTGTTCTCCCGAACCACGGCTGAATATTTCACACCCTGGTAAGTACCTTCAGCCAATAGAGCCGGCGCTGCATTCATATCAATATTCTGGAAAGTGGCTGTCCCATTAATGGGCTTCGCGGTTGCCAATGGCTGCATCCCTAACATGGGGGCAACCAGAGTGACTTCCTGAATATTGGGAATGATACCCGTGGTTCCATTGATGACATTCACCCGAACAGTGGCAGCCTGGGCAGAGATTCCCCATGCCAGACTCAGTGCTAAAACCCAACTATATTTCTTCAAATTTCTCTCCACAGGCTGAACAAAATTTTGCTTTTGCCGGGTTCTTATGACCACAATCCATACAGAATTTGGGAGCGCCAGCCGCTACTGCAGCGGCGGGACCATCACCCATTTTTTTCAGATCCTGGGCGATCAGCGCATCCAGATCATGCTTTTGAAGTTGCTCCAGCCTGGCAACGACCTGGGTAGCTTCCTGAGTGAAAGCAATTCGTATTGTTTGAAAATCCTGTTCACTCAGGCGTCCAAGTGCATAGTCGAATTCCAAATCCTTGATGTTGTGGTAAACGCGTGATTTCATGTCTTCCAGATCCGCGGCCTGACTATGCACTTCGAAAACCTGTCCACTTTTTTTAAAAAGTGGCGAGATCACCCAGGCGATCAGTCCGAATCCAAATATGATTGCGAAAGTGGTCATGCATGAACCTCATGTCGGGCGTGCGTCTGTTGCGCTGCCGGTTTTCTCTTTTTTTCACGGTAATTGGGAATCAATACGAGAATGGTACCAACAATGAGGATCAGCGAACCCAACCAAACCCACATCACCAGAGGATTCCGGTAGATTTGGAGAATGGCCATTTTTCCATCTTCAGATTCCCCTACTGTCACCACGTAAATATCTTCCCTGAGAGTCGAATAAATTGCCACCTCGGTAGTGGGTTGTTTCGACGCGAAATACATCCGTTTCGCTGGCCGGAGGTCATCTACTTTCCTGCCGTCCTTAAAGAGCTGTAAATCAACAAAATCGGTGCGAAAGTTGTCGTTCGTTGAATGACCTTTTTCGATACACTTGAAGGTGTATCCGGCAAAATTAAAACTACCTCCGGTAGCAACTTCCTGGCGTGTCTCCGTATTAAACGCTGCGCCAGTGAATCCCATAAAGATCACCACAACCGCGATATGGATTATATACCCGCCATAGCGTCTGGTGTTTTTCATGGTGAGCATCGCCATCGCAGTAAGAATATTCTCCTGGGCATTTTTGGATCTGATCCTGGCGCCCTGTAAAAATTCCGCAACGATAATCCAGAGAACGAAGAATGAGATGGTAAATGAACCCAGCGCCCAACCATCCCGAATGCCAAAAAAGAACATCCCCAGAAGGACGACAACCGAGGCAATGAAAGGATACCCAAAGCTTTTCCGTAATGACTCAATGGATGTCCGGCGCCATGCCAATAAAGGTCCGACTCCGGTTAAAAGCAGTAACGCCAATCCAATGGGTATCATAATGGTGTTGAACCAGGGCGGACCCACAGTGATTTGCTCGCCTGTAAATGCCTCACTGATTACCGGGAACAGCGTGCCCCACAAAACAGCGATAGTGGCCAGCACGAACAATAAATTGTTGAACATAAATCCGGATTCACGGGAGACCAGAGATTCAAAATGTTCCTCGGATGAAAGTTCTTTCCGACGCCAGAAGATCAATCCGATACTGGTGATGATGGCAAAAACGATGAATGCGGCGAAGGCTGGTCCGATCCCGGACTCCGCAAAGGCGTGAACCGAACTCACGATGCCACTACGTGTTAAAAAGGTGCCGAAAATCGCCAGCAGATAGGTACCGATCACCAGGGACATATTCCAGACTTTGAGCATGCCCTTCCGTTCCTGTATCATAACGGAGTGCACATAAGCTGTGCTGGTCAGCCAGGGCAACAGTGATGCGTTTTCCACCGGATCCCAAGCCCAATAGCCACCCCAGCCCAGTTCGACATAAGCCCATTTCCCGCCGAGTAAAATACCGACTGACAGAAATCCCCAGCTCACCAATGCCCAGCGACGGGTGATTTTTATCCAGGAACTTCCCAGACGACCTGTCAGCAATGCTGCAATGGCAAAGGCAAACGGCACCACCGTCCCAACATACCCGATGTATAAAATGGGTGGATGGATGATCATCGCCGGATGCTGTAAAAGTGGGTTCAGACCACGCCCGTCCGCAGCCGCCACTGGTGTCATCACGCCGTTAATATTCTGCATCCATGTATCAAACGGATTGGCGATAAACAAATTAAGCGCGGTGAAAAAAACGGTTGTACCAATCATCGTCAGGATGACATAGGGCATCAGTTCACGATTTTTATTGCGATTTTGGTAGACAACAAGCGCTGAAAAAGAGGTGATTATCCAGGTCCAAAAGAGTAGCGAGCCATCGTGACCCGCCCAAAGTGCCACGATCTTATAAAATCCGGGCAGCGCACGATTCGTGTTACCGTATACAAATGCGTTGGAAAAATCGCCCTGCAACATGAGTGCTTCCAGAGCCAAAATCGCCAGTGTCGTGACAATCCAGATCGCGTAAGTACCGTTGCGGGCAGCTTGATACATTGACTCGCGGTGGTTGCGACCTGCAAGGAAAGCAGTCACCGCCGTGAACAGCGTCAATGGAAAAAGGAATGTTAATAATATATGTCCAAATTCTGACATTATAGCCTCACCTTAATCGGGGTTGGAGAATAGCAGGCCAGAAAATTAAAGGCTGGCCTGGGTGTTACCGGAATAATCTGCCTCGTATTTCGAAGCACATTTTGCCTGGATGCGTTCTGCTTTGAACACATTATCTGCGGCCAGGCGTCCACTCACAACAACTTCCGCTTCCATATCATTGTTAAATGTGTCCGGGATTGGGTCTGTGCCGATATAATGCACATCCATGGTCTGGCCACTTTCAATGATCTGAAAATTCAACTCACTGCCTTTTTTCACCACGGTACCCTTAACCAAATCCCCCTTCACTTTCAGAGGATGATCGTAGGCTCTGGAGCCCATGGTATATACTTCAGTCACTGTTTTGAAATAGGCGTAATCTTTTTTAAAGCCCGATAGTGCCAGGGCTACGACTGCGGTAATAATGATACCAATGCCAACGATGAACTTGATTTTTTTATTTTTGCCACTCATTTATCAAACTCCTTAGCGATTGCCTTTTTCAGTGGAGTTGTTCCCGATTATCTCGGGCTTCCCCTGAAGGGTAACCATTGTTTCACTTTGTCACGCCAGTTATCTGGCTGTTTTTCCAGGTACGGTATGAAGATTTCCAACTCCGCGCCCCGGACAACTCTTTCCGGATTCTCTATTAGCAATTTATCTGCCAAATTTTGACCATAATTATCACATAACCAGGCGTGGCCAGATTTGGCATATAACGGACGGCTCGACAGGTTATGACTGTCTGATCCCACCAGGTGTACCGCTTCGTTGTCCAATAATATCTTTGCAAGTTTTTCACTGCTCCGGCCCAGACTACCCAAAACCGATCCAAGATCAATCTGGGTCAGACATCCTAACCGTATTAATTCTATAACTTTACCCGGTTCATTTTGCCAGGGCACGATTCTTTCCGGATGAGCCAGAATCGGTGTAATATTCCGCTTGATCAGATCGTAAATGATGTCTTCAATTCGGTTGGGGACAAAATTAAAGGAGAATTCCAGCAGCAAATATTTTCCGCCAATCAACACATCCAACTCGTCAATAATTTTATCCAACCAGTCCTGATAACGGACTTCAGCAGCGATTTCAATTTCAATGTCGATTCCCTGCCCGTCTTTTGCGATGGCATCAAACAGACGGTCCTTCCCACGCTCAATTTTTTCCTGCCAAGCCTTCGTGCCATCCATTATATCAGGTTCGTATAAATGTGGTGTCAACACGAGTCGCTTAATCCCCTGGCGCTTGGCTTCACGAACCATATCCAGGGCAATTTCTACGGTCTTGGCACCGTCGTCCACTCCGGGAATAATGTGATTGTGAATGTCAATCACGAGCGGCTTTCAGAAATTCAATTACTTTTGATTCAGCGATTTTAAACTTTCCAAGGTGATCCAGATCCTGGGGTCGGGCATGATAATCCGATCCTCCAGTCACCAACAGGTTATGAGTCGTTGCCATTGCCGTGTAGTGTACGACCAGTTCGTCGGGATGTTCAGGATGAATGATCTCAATACCATCAATTCCTTCACCAATCAATTTCTTCACAAACTCATCACGATTTTGAAGCCCCGGATGAGCGA